>CAZBAZ010000065.1:0-1677 GCA_964490375.1 uncultured Clostridium sp. | reverse complement strand
GAATATGCTATGCATGCTCAAATGGAAATTGAAGCTATTGAAAATGATATTAAAGGTGTTGCAGAAGGTTTGCCTGGTGCTGCTGATTATGATGATGATATTTCTGCTTTAACTGCTGCTCTTGCTGGTTTACCTTTTACTATTGATTCTACGTTGTCCGATGAAGAGCGAGCTAGTGAATTAGAAAGATTAACGGATTTAACATATGAAAATATATATGGAGAAAAAGCTCGTAATGCAGCAAGCGAAAAAGGTTTAACTGGAAGTAAAGCTGATGAATATGTCGAAACATATTTAGATGTAGCAAGAAAAAATTATGAAAGTACTTTTGGAGATAGCAATATTAATGTTACTATTGATGATACTACTGTTACTGAAACACCTGTAAGTGGTAATTAATATAAGATAATAAATTTTATTATCTTTTTTTATGTCTCTATTTTCTTATTTGATTTAAATTTTGTTTACTTTTTAATAATTAAGATGTATTCTATTATTAGAGTAAGTGAGGTATTTTATGAGTGAAAACAATGTTACTGATACTTCTTTTATGACAGAAGATCAGTTAAGAGCATATAATAATATTAGGGAGGAATATGCTGATGTATTTGGCAATAAAGAGTGGACAGTTGCTCCTGTTGAAGGTACTGATAAGGTGGTTATAACTTCACCATCTGATATAAATAGTAATATGTTTGAAATATATCTTCCTGCAGAAATAGATGAGAATACTCCATCTTATACTTATTATAGTCCTGGTGGAATAGGCTCAAGTATGAGGGGCTCTGGAGGAAGTGGTGTAATTGCTAATGCTATTACTAATGCAATAGATGAGAAAAATAATGCAATATTTTGTATGACTTCATCTGATGATAAAAATGAACTAGGATTACGTACAATACAAGCTATTTATGGTGATAATGCTTTTAATTCCAATACATGTATTGGATGGAGTGAAGGCGGAGGAACTGTTTATACAAGAACTCTTGATAAAATTAGAAATAATCCTGATTTAGAGCCTCAGACTATGGTCTTTCTTGATCTTCAATGGAATGGTGGTCAGTTAGATACTAGTGAAGAAAATCTTAATTTGATGAAAGAAAATGGAACTGTTATAATGGCATTTGAATCTGTTGAAACAATTCCAGAACAATATAAAACCTCTCAGCATTATAAAGAAATTGCCGCAGCTGGTATTCCATTAATTATAATTGAAATCCCTGGAGATCATGGCGAAACCCCTGCTACTGTTTTTCAAGATAATTTACTTGCATTTTTAAATGGAGAAATAGATGAAATTCCTTCTGCTTTAGGTTATTATAAATTTGATGAAAATGGTAATTTTGTTCAAATGGATGCTGATGAAGCTATTAAAATTATGAGGCAAAATTTAATGGTTTCTTCATTGTTTACTTCAGAACAAATTAGTGATATGTATGAAAAATATAAAAAAGAATTTGCTTCTTATAATATGCTTATTAGGGAATCTTCAGATAATATAAATAGTATGATGAAAGAATTTTTAGCTACTGATGCAGGTTTTTTAGGAAATCATATTAATGCAATAACTAGTAAAGTAAATAGTACTAAATTAACGCAAATTGATGTTAGTGCAGATTATGCTAGTACAACAAACTCTCCATTGATGCAAGATGTTAAAATTATGGAATATACTGC
>CAZBAZ010000064.1:0-1739 GCA_964490375.1 uncultured Clostridium sp. | reverse complement strand
GTCTTGGTTACACTGGTACTAAGAAACAAGAATATATTGAATCTGAAACTGCTAAACTTTATGAAAAACATTTTGGTGAAGAAGCACAAAAGGAAGCAGAAAATAAAGGACTTAGTGGTGAAGAAAAAGATAAGTTTATTGAAAACTATATGAATGATAGAATAGAAGCATTTGAAAATAACAAGGATAGTTACAATGTTGATGTTGAAACTACTGTTACTGAAACAAATTTAGATGGTGATACGGTCCAATAAAACTACATCAAGCAATACATATAATGCAAATCAAATAAATATTTGGCAAAAAATTGTGTAAAAAAATAGTTAAATATTTATTCAAAATGATATGTTTAAGAGATAGTAAAAGATACTATCTTTTTTATTATAAAAATTGTGACTTTCGCAATACAAATAATTTTTGTTTACTATTTTTATGTCATAACTTATAAAATTTATTTACTTTTTAATAATTAAGTTGTATTCTATTTATAGAATATGTGAGGTATTTTATGAATGATAGTGAAGATCTTTCTTTTTTAACAAATGATCAATTAGAAGCGTATAATAATATTAAAGAAACTTATCCTAATGCTACTGTAACAGCCATTGAGGGAAGTGATAAAGTTCTTGTTAATTCTGGTTCTGACCAGTATGGAAATATGCTTAAAGCATATTTGCCGCCTGAAATAAATGAATATACACGTTCTTATACTTATTATAGTCCTGGAGGTATAGGTTCAGGCATGGAAGGTTCTGGTGGAAGTTATGTTATAGATAATGCTGTAGCAACTGCAATAGAAGATGATAATGATGCAATATTTTGTATGACTTCTTCTGATGATAAAGGTGCAATGGGTATGACATCTATAGAATCAATACTTGGAGTTAATGGATTTAACTCTAATACTTGTATTGGTTGGAGTCAAGGTGGTAAAACGGTTTATGATACTACTCTTGACAAGATTAAAAGCAATCCTAATTTAGAGTCTCAAACAATGGTTCTATTGGATATTCAATATAATGGTAGTTCACTTGATACAAGTGTGGAAAATCTTAACTTGATGAAAGAAAACGGAACTGTTATAATGGCTTTTGAATCTGTGGAGACAAATCCTAATGAATTTAGAAATTGTGAAAATTATAAAACGATTGCTCAAGCAGGTATTCCTATTGTTATAGTTGAAATGCCTGGTGATCATGGTGGAACTCCTTCTACTGCCTTTAAAGATGATTTAATTGCTTTTTTGAATGGTGAAATTGATGAAATACCATCTGCATATGGATTTTATACTTATAATGAAAATGGTGAATACGTTGAAATGCATCGTAAAGTAGCCATTGAAATTATGAGGCAAAATTTAACACCCTTTTTTGGTAAAGATCAAACAGAAATAGAAGAATTATTTGATGAATTACAGAAGGATAATGCATTATATTATTCAAGAATTAAACGTTCATTAGAAAGCATAAATAGTTTGTTAACTGAATTTTTAACTACAGATGCAGGTTTTCTAGCTAATAATATTAATGCAATAATAAGTAAAGTAAATAATACTAAAATTAAAGAACTTAATGTTTCAGCAAATTATGCTAGTACTACATATTCTCCAAAAATACAAGATGTTAAAATAATGGAATATATTACTAAAACTAATGGAATATTATCAGATGTACTTGATTGTGTTGAATATGCTATGCATGCTCAAATGGAAATTGAAGCTATTGAAAATGATATTAAAG
>CAZBAZ010000063.1:0-2098 GCA_964490375.1 uncultured Clostridium sp. | reverse complement strand
TAAATACATTAACGATAATTTAGTGTTATTACTTGTCGCAACAGGTAGTCATAGTGACTTATTTAACAAATAGGGAAATATAAAACCCTATTTTTTAGTGAAAAAAACATATCGGACACCATGGGTATAGGAGAATAACCCTTAAAAATAGAATTGTAAGACACATTTTATATGTTAGAAGTACAAATTCAGTGCTTGCAAAACCAAAAAGATACTCACACATTATAAATAATTTTCTTTGAAAATCTTTATAAACTCTAACTCAGGATAATTGCTTATAAATAGTAATTGTCCTTTTTTATGTAATAAATCAATTAAATCAGCATCATTATGACACTTCCTATGACACTTTTCGCATACCTGGATAAATAACCCATACTTAATAGAATTGGCTCTATTTCGTCCGTAAAACACTTCGTGAAGGTGTTCTTTCTTTTGCCCACAAAAATAACATACGTTTAGATTATCTGTGAATAGTGATATAGTTCTACTATTATCAAGTTTAGATTGTTTAGCAGATCTATTATTTATTGGTTTATATTGCTTATATTCAATGTTTTTACACTTACAAAACATAGATACTTCTTTCTTGAATTTAATACAGTATCCATATTTGATTCCTCTCTTACTTCTTATTCTTAAATTAATACATTTATTGTTCATTTTCAAACACACTCCAAACACACTTTTTTAAATTTTCGGTGTAATTTAGTGTTATTTGGTGTTGACAAATATACTTAAAATGAGGTAAAACTATAGTGGTGAAATTGAGAAATTATTCTCCTCAGCTCCACCAATATTGTTATTAACTTGGGAAAGACTCGAGTTTTATATTGCCCTGTGGCCAAGTGGTAAGGCTCTGGACTCTGACTCCAGCATGCGTAGGTTCGAATCCTACTAGGGCAGCCATGCTGAAATAGCTCAATTGGTAGAGCAACTGAATCGTAATCAGTAGGTTGGGGGTTCGATTCCTCTTTTCAGCACCATAATGATTATTAGAAAACACGCTATAAAGCCAGTATTTATGCGTGTTTTTAATTTATATTAAAAGTATAACAAAAGGATGTAGGAAAACAAACATTTTTTATATTACATTTTTCCTACATTTTATTTTACCATTTACATTTAATTAATTTGGTAGCTTTTATGTTATAATATATTAAAAAAGTGACTTATATTAGTTAGTAGGAGTAAATTATGGCGAAAATATCAAATATTTTATATATGATTGATTTACTAAATACAGGAAATGTATATACAATAAAAGATTTATCAGAAAAAATAGGCATAACAGAAAGAATGATTAGATATTACAAAAATGAAATTTGTAATAATGTAATAGTAATCGAATCTTTTAAAGGGCCTAATGGTGGATACTTTATGATTGATAAAATTGAAAATTATACTAGTGTAAACAAATATGATATCCAGTTATTGGAAAATGTTAGAAACTTCTTAAATGAAAATAAATTTAAGTATGCAAGAGAATTCGATGACTTTCTAGATAAATCAAAAAAATGTATTCAATATATGAAGAAAAAAGCAAATTTATTTATAACTTTGATGTAAATTCATCAAATGATATTGAACAAATTATTAATTCAGCAATTAATAAAAATGAAAAGATAGACATAGTATACAATGATATTAGTGGTGAGCAGCATAAAAGAACAATTCACTCATTATATATGTTTAAATATAAAGATAATTGTTATGTAACTGCATATTGTGAACTTAGAAATGATATACGCCACTTCGAAATCAAAAGAATTGTAAGTATAAAATAAAAAAGACAAAATATTTCAAAATCGTATGCTATAATGATATTAAGAGGTAATAGCATGGATAACGTTTTTATATTTATCGATTTCGATGGTGTTATACTTGATTCTGAAGAAAGAATGCAAGATAAAAAAATATAGTCTAGGTCTACATGATCATAAAAATAAGAAGAAATTTGATGAATATTTTAATTATACAAATTTACATTTGGAAGAATGAAATTATATTATACGTCAGGCAAATTCAATAAACAATACTGTCGAAATAATTAGAAAACTAGAAAGTTCGAAAATAAAAATAACTATTTTAACAAAAA
>CAZBAZ010000062.1:0-3232 GCA_964490375.1 uncultured Clostridium sp. | reverse complement strand
ATATTATTGCTTCCCAAAGTTACCTTTATTTCTTTTTCTTTTCCATTTCTTTCAACTTTTATTGTAACTTGATCTCCAACATCATATTTATATAACTGATGCTTGAAGTATGATGAATTTGAAACTTCAACGCCATTAACTTCTAGAATTTTATCTCCCCTTTGTAATCCTGCTTTATCTGCTGCGCTATTTTCTTCTACATATTCAATGTAAACCCCACTAGTATTTGAATAGTAACTAGTTGCATCATATATTGTTATTCCTAAATATGGTCTTGATATTTGTTTTCCACTAATTATAGATTCCGCATATTTTAAAGCTTCTTCAATTGGTATTGCAAATCCCATTCCTTCTATTTGAGAACTTGCTAACTTCATATTTGTAATTCCAATTACTTGACCATTTGAATTGCATAGTGGACCTCCACTATTTCCAGAGTTAATTGCTGTATCTGTTTGTAATACTTCCATTACATATGTTGATTTGTTATCTGAAGATGTAACTTCGACTAATCTATCTTTTCCTGATAAAATTCCTCTAGTTACGCTCCATGAATAAACGCTTGAATCTATTGGTGCTCCTACTGCAAAAGTTGTATCTCCGACTCTCATATCTTCACTACTTCCAGTTTCAGCAACTAATAAGATATCATCTTTGTTTACAGATAATACTGCTATATCTGAATAATCATCGCTGCCAACAACATCTGCTGTTACTTGATTATTGTTTGTAAATGTAACTTTTACGCTATTTGAATTACTTATTACATGACTATTTGTTAAGATATATGCTTTATCGCCTTCTGTTTTAAAAACGAATCCTGTTCCACTTGCATATTCTCTATTATTAACATATGTTTCTATTGTTACTACTGAATCGTATACTTTTTCTACTGCATCTGCAATTCCAGTATCAGTTACAGTAACACTTTTTTCTAACTTAGTTTTTTCAACAATCAAATTTTTTAAATAATAATTATAAAATAATCCAAAGATTCCTAAACATATTGCAAATGTTATTATTACTGCTATTAGTGCACTTCTATGTTTTTGCCAAAAATTATTTTTATCTTTTTTATTTGGCCTTTCTTGCTTGAATGTCGATGTTGATTTTATAGTTTCTGATTCTTCCTTGCTTTCACTCTTAAAATTATTTTCTATCTTCATCTCTTTCCTTTTTTCAAATTCTTCTTCTACATTTGGATTTTTATCTTTATCATCATTTGTAGAATAATTTGCATCTTTAATCTTCTTCATCTCATCGCCTCAATAAAAGTATAGTTTTTTATTGTTAATAATTTGTGAAAATTTAATAAAAAATTGTAAAAAATAGTTAATTGTTTAATAATGAATATAACATTTCTTTAAGTCCATTATTATAATATTCTGTTTTAAAGTAAGATGGCACTCTTGTATAAGTTGTTATTGTCTCAATTGTAACAACTGGGTATTTGTATTTAAAATTGCAAGTTGGATCTATATATTTGTTTGTTGATAATCTACCTGTTATAGTACTATATTTAAATCCATTTGCAAGTTCTGCCATAAAGTCAGTAACACTACCATCGTTACCTTCACCAACTTCTTCGGATGATAAACCATATACTGTATAATTGTTATATGATGATAATTTTTTGGCAAATGCTGTTGTTAAATTATTAAATTCAGTAGATAAATTGGGTTTACCAGCATATATTACTCTACCTTGACTATGCATGTTTATGTAAGCATAAGTGTTTTTATAATGCTTAATCATAAAGTATATTGCTGCTTTGGTTTCCGGCTCACTTCCTAAACTTGATCCTCCAAAATATTTTAAACCTTGTGTAGTCTTTTCAAGTGAAACAGTTGATATTAAATCTTTTGTTGTATAATACATGCCAGCATTTTGAGTTGGAAAGTTTCTATTCAAATCAACGCCATTTGCATTACTTTTGATATTTTCAAAGTTAATTTGAACCTTATTTTGATAAATCCATAAATTTTTATTATTTAATGATTCAATTCCAAAATTATATACTTCATATCCATCTGGATTCATGCATGGAATTACAGCTAATTTAATGTTATTTAACTTATTTATGATTTCTTCATTGCCAATCTCATATTCGTTTGTTAATTCACTTAAAAATTTAATCAATATTAATGTATTTGCTACTTCTGCTGCATGAACGTTTGCATCTATATATAGGACATCTGTCCCATTGCCAATTTCTATGCCATATATGTTTCTTCCATCAACACTTTTACCAATGATTTCAACGTTAGCTATTGAACTATTGTTAATTTGTTGAATATATTCTTCTATTTCACTATAATGTAATTTATTTTCAAAATTATAATTTATTTTTGAGTATTCGCCACTTTTTTTTATATAATTTTCTTCTTGTTCAATGATTTTTTTATAATCATCCACATTAAGGCCATCAGCAAATGTTTGCTTTATAATTTTTTTATCACTCTCACTGGTATCAACCATATTGTAATCTACCAGCTGAACTTGTTCATCAACTAAATTATTGTCAGATTGTTTAGATTTATTCTTATTAAATAAAGTTTTACATAATAATAAAAATAATATTACTATTAATAGAAAAATTACAAATTTAAAATTTCTTTTTAGTTTTCTCTTTTTTGTAGCCATTTTAAAAATCACCAAATACATTTTATCACATATAATTGAAAAAAATGTCAAAATATATTATACTTTACTTATGAAGTATAGAATTAAGAATATAATTATTTTTTTGTTAATTATGGTTATGATTTGCGGTTGCGACAAAAATAATAAAAGTAATGTTGATAACTTTAAAAAAGAAAAGGAAAAATTAGATATAATAAATAATAGTAATATACCTGATGGAGTTAAAGATTGGGAAATAGAATTACATTACGGCGAGACAATTACAGTTTTATGTATTTCAACATCTAGTAGATGTAATAAAATTAAAGATGATATCAAAAATAGTGAAAAAGACATTTATTATATTGAAATAGATAATGTTAATGAGCAAGAAAAAGAATATTATAAACATAAATTCGATTTAAAAGATTATACTGGTTATTTACCCTATGTAATTTATAGTGATACTAATGAATTAGTAAAAACTAAAACTAATGTTAAGGATATTAATGATATATTAGAATGATAAGAATTTAAAATGTTCTTATTTTTTTCAAAATAAAAAAAGACTAAAATAAATTTTAGTCGCCAATCACTTTGTGATTGGTAA
>CAZBAZ010000061.1:0-3402 GCA_964490375.1 uncultured Clostridium sp. | reverse complement strand
GGCTTTTGCCCTTTTTTTATAAGGCTTTGCAGAGTTTTGCTGCAAAACTAAAGATCATTAACATACTCCTTCAGTCAATTTACATACAATTTACAAATATTTAACTAACAAAATTTTTATACATAATGTAAATAATCAAAGCAAGAATTAAAAATATAACACCAACAATTAATATAGCCATTAATGATTCTTTCCCATGATCTATTTTACTTTCTATTCTACTTGGAGTATCTTTATTACTGCTTTCATAAGAAATTAAATGTTCTCTTTTGTGAGTTCTTTTAAATTCCTCATCTTTATTGAACATTTCAGAAATCAATTCTTTAAATTTTTCATATTTTTCTTTTACACTATTCATTTAATCCTCTTAATAATTTATTAATATCACTATTTATTAAAAATACTTCATTTTCCTCAAAAGATTTTAAATCAATATTTTCTAATTTATTTATAATTATTTCTTTTAATTCTGGAATGTGATATAAAAGTAAACTTGTTTTTTGAATACAATGTCTTAAAATGATTTGATTTTTTATATCAAAGATAGTTAATATTTGATTAATATTTTCATTTATTTTATGTTTTTTATCCCACTTTGCTAAATCACATATAAGGAGATATCCTCTTAATTTGATTAAATTATTTTTATCATTTAACATAGGTAGTATTTGATCAAAATAATCATATAATAATATACATTCTGATGTAACATTTTCTAATTCTTCTAGTGATTTATTTGCTTCATTCTCATCATCACTATAAAGTTTTTTAAGTCTTTCTTCCATTATTTTTCTATTACACTTTTAAAGTCGTTTATTATTTGACTTGTAAGTTCTCCTTCTCTTAGTATTTTTATTTTACCATTTTCTACTTTTATTAATGTTGATGCAGTAGTACTTAATTCTCCTGCATCATATATATATGAAACACTTTCTTTCATTTCACTTTCTAACAATGAAATTTTAGTTATAACATCTTTACTATGAATATTAGCACTTGTAGAAAGTAAAGGCTTATTATATTTATTCATTATATCTAAAAGTAATTTATTATTAGGCATTCTTACTCCTACATATGGAGAAGATGCTGTCAACTCATCACTTAATAATTCATTTTTTTCAAATAATATAGTTAGTTTATTAGGCCAATATTTATTTATTATTTCTAGTTCTAAATCACTAATATTTTTAGTATATTTTTTTAACATTTCAATACTAGAAACAAGAATTAATAAAGGTTGTGGTTTTTCTCTTTTTTTTATGTCATTAGCAAGTTTAATAGCTTTTAAACTAGTTGCATCTCCAGTTAAACCATATACAGTATCTGTTGGTAGTATAGCAATTTCTCCTTTAGATAAAACATCTATTATTTTATTTATCTCATTATTCATATTTATACACCCTACTAGATTATAACAAAAGATGTAGATATTTTCTACATCTTTCTTTATATATAAAATTGCTATTGAATAATTCTTTTGAATCTTTTATTCTTGGTCATTTTCTTTTTTACCCAGTAAATTTACTATTTGATTAACATGATAACCTTCTAAGCCATTATTAAAGAAATTAGTTTTTACTAAATGATCCATTAACTCATCATAATCTTCAAATATTTCATCATCTAATATTGCATATTTTGTAACTTCTGGATGTTCTTTTAAATAAGCTCTTATTTCTTCTCCACGTCTATTTTCTATATTAGGTGTTGAACCTATAACAGGTATTCCATATCTTAATAATTCTCTTACTACTAGCGGGAAAATTCTAAGACTTTTCCATGAAGAAGTTATTACTACTTGAGCACCTGTCATGTAAGCTATTTCACTTACTAAATCAGCTTTGTCTTTATCAACATCTAACATTTGTAGTTTTAGAAGATTTTCATCTTTTGAATAATCTAATGTTCTATAATATTCTCTATCTTTATCAGTTATTTTATCAAAGAATTGTTCACTATTTAGTACTCCATCTATATCTAAAAATATTATCTTCATTTTACTCACCTATTTTAAGTATAACATGTATTTTATTTAATTAACAATTTGTTAACAAAATAATTTACATATTATATCCATTAAATTTCTTTTCTAATAGTTTAATTGACTTTGACTTATCTTTTAAAATTCCTGAAATTGATAAATCATTGTGTATATTATAAATTACTTCTGATAATAATTTTGAGCAATCACATATATGTAACCATTCTTTTTTATATTCTTGTGGTATATATGAAAGATTTGTTGTATAAACTCCATCTATTTTTCCTTCATGATAATATTTATCAAACATATCTATTCCTTTTGTAAATAAAACGTATGTTGTAATAATATAAATATGTTCTATACCTCGCTTTTTCAATTCATCTACTACATCTAGCATACTTCCACCACTTGAAATCATATCATCTGTTACAATAGCTGTTTTGCCTGTTAAATCACCATTTCCACAATAATCATGGGATATAACTGGATATTTACCATCTACAAAATTATTAAAATCTCTTTGTTTTATAAAACTTCCTGCTTCTTTATTTATAAATCTTGAATTAAATGAATTTAAATATACATTTCTTCTTCCGGTTGCACCATTATCTGGCGCTACAAAAACTAGGTTTCTTAATCTTTCCGTGTCTAAATCATTTATAAATTGTTCTAATATTGTATTTGTTGCATAAAAATTATCAAATTCCATATGATTAACAGCATGTTCTACTCCTTCATCATGAGCATCAAACGTAATAAAACTTTTAATTTTACTTAAATTGTCAAGTTCTCTTAATGATGCTCCACATGATAAATTTTCTCTTGTGTTTCTTCTATGTTGTCTTCCTGAATATAATAGTGGCATTATAATATTTATTTTCTCAGCATGACAATTACAAGCTCCAATTCCATCTTTTAATTGTGCCATCAAATCATTTGGACTTGTATGATTAATAAAACCATGCATTTTATATTCGATTGAATAATTACCTATGTCAGTTAGAAAAAACAAATCTTTACCTCTTACTGTTTCATCTATTTCTACTTTTAAGTGTCCATCATCAAAAAAGTTTTCTTTTAATGGGACGATAAACGTTTCATTTTCTTTGTCTCTTTGATACATATCAAGCAAATGTTCATCTACTTTTTGTCCTAATTCTAATGCACTTTTAAATACTATAAGTCTTAGTTTCTCTTCTTCAATTTGTTTTTTCATAAATTCCTCCAAGATAAAAGAGTACAAAAAAAGTACTCTTAAAATATAAATAAAAGGTTTGATAAATAATTCATATTATCACCACCTTTATTAGCATATCATGATTATATTATGTTTTCAATTATATTTGATGCAAAGTGTTAATCCTTTTGTGTTAATCCTTTTTTAAAATGTTACCATATCATTAGTTAAAATGTTACCA
>CAZBAZ010000060.1:0-3685 GCA_964490375.1 uncultured Clostridium sp. | reverse complement strand
GTACATTTATACTACTTTCTTAATTTTTTTTAAATTATAGGTCTGAATAGTTACAATTGCTCATTTTAATATGAAAAAATAGGTTATATTAATCAATATAAATGTGATAAAATAAATATAAGAAAGAGAAAATATTTATAGGGAAAATATGAGAGAAATAAAAATAGGAAAAACATATAAACATTTTAAAGGTAATTTATATAAAGTATTAGATATAGTTTATGATAGTGAATCAAATAATGATGAAGAATTAAAAAAAGTAGTTATATATGAATCCCTTTATGGAGAACATTTAAAGTGGGCAAGACCATACGATATGTTTAATTCTTTAGTAGACACACAAAAATATCCTAATATAAAACAAAAATATAGATTTGAAGAAATAGATTAGAGGTTATTATGGAAGATAAAATTAAAAGAATGAAAGAACTAATAGATACATTAAATCATGCTTCAAAAATGTATTATCAATTTAGTACACCAATCATGACAGATTTTGAATATGATAGATTATATGATGAATTAGTAACTTTAGAAAAAGAAACAAAAACAGTGTTTTCAAATAGTCCAACAATTAATGTAGAAACAGAAATATCAGATGCACTTGCACACGAAGAACATAAGTCACCTATGTTATCTTTATCAAAAACAAAACAAATAGATGATTTAATAAATTTTATAAAAGATAAAGAAGGATTACTTTCATGGAAACTAGATGGTCTTACAATAGTTTTAACATACAATAAAGGAGTTTTAGTTAAAGGCGTAACAAGAGGAAATGGATTGATAGGAGAAGTAATAACAGAAAATGTTAAAAGATTTAAAAATATTCCACTAACGATTCCATTTAAAGGAGAACTTATCATAAGAGGAGAAGCTATAATAAAGTATTCAGACTTTAATGAAATAAATCAAAAATTAGATGATGAAGTTGATGAATATAAAAATCCAAGAAACTTATGTTCTGGTTCTGTAAGACAATTAGATCCAAATATAACTGCAAAAAGAAATGTTAATTGTATTATCTTTGCATTAATAAGTAAAGATGGAGAATTACCTAATTCAAAAAATGAACAATTTGAATGGTTAGAAAAACAAGGATTTGAAGTAGTTGAAAGAGTAAAAGTTACCAAAGACAATATGAGAGAAGAAGTTCTTAAATATAAAGAAAGAATTAAAGATTATGATATTCCATCAGATGGATTAGTACTTACCTTTGATGATAATGCTTATGGTATGTCATTAGGTTCAACTGCCAAATTTCCAAGACATTCAATTGCTTTTAAATGGAAAGATGAAACAAAAGAAACAAAACTTTTAAATGTAGATTGGCTAGTTTCAAGAACAGGTTTAATAAATCCAGTAGCTGTATTTGAACCAATAGAATTAGAAGGAACAATAGTGAGTAGAGCATCACTTCATAATGTTTCTATATTAAAAGGATTAAAAATAGGTATTGGAGATACATTACAAGTTTATAAAGCAAATATGATTATTCCGCAAATAGCAGGTAATTTAACAAAAAGTAATAATTTACATTTACCAGAATATTGTCCAGTGTGTCATGGTAAAACAATTATAAAAAATGATAGTGATGTAGAATATTTACTTTGCACGAATGAATTTTGTTCTGCAAAACTTGTCAAAAAACTTTCACTATTTGTTAGTAGAAATGCTATGAACATAGATGGAATATCAGAACAAATATTATCTAAATTTATAGATGATGGATTTATAAAAACATTTACTGACATTTTTCACTTAAAAGAACACAAAGAAGAAATTATCAATAAAGAAGGATTTGGTCTAAAATCATATAATAATTTAATAGAAGCAATAGAAAAATCAAGAAACGTAAAACTATCAAATTTTATTTATGCTTTAGGTATAAAAGATATAGGATTCTCAAGAGCAAAATTAATATGCAAAAGCTTTAATAACGATTATAATAAGATAAAAAATCTAACATTTGAAGAACTTAGTAGTATAGATGGAATAGGTGAAATAATTGCTCAAGAATGGATAGATGAATTAAGCAAAGAAGAATTCAAAAATGAATTAGATAAACTAATAAAAGAAGTCAAATTTATAGATGAAACAAATAATCAAAATAAAACTTTAGAAGGACTTACATTTGTTATAACAGGAATACTAAATACATTTGAAAATAGAGATAAATTAATAGAATATATAGAATCTCTAGGTGGAAAAGTAGTTAATAGTATATCAAGTAAAGTAAATTATTTAATTAATAATGATGTTTCATCTACAAGCACTAAAAATACAAAAGCAAAAGAATTAAATATTAGAATTATTTCTGAAGAAGACTTTAAAAATTTAAGCACTAAATAGTGCTTTTTTTAAAACAAATGCCTTATAAATCAAATAAATATGATAATACAATTAACTATGTTACTAATGAAGTATCTATACCTTTAACATTTTAAATAATAAATTTTGCGTTTTATCATTTCATAAAAGTCAAATTGACAAATATTATACTTGTGGTATAATGAATGCGTTCGCTTTAGAAAGCAAATGAAAAGGAGTGCAAAATTAAATGCAAAATAGTAGGGATATCAAGGCAACACTTGATAGTCTGTTATTAGAAAATAATCAGGTATTTATAGTACCCCATAAAAGACCGGATTTTGATGCAATTGCATCATCTATAGGAATGTCACTAATATGTCAAAAAAATAATAAAAAAAGTTATATAGTAATAGATGATGAAATGGATAAACTAGAATCAGAAACAAGAAAAATGATAGAAAGTATAAAAAGTGAATTTGAAGTTATCACATCAGGAGACGCAAAGGACTTGATTAATGACAAAAGTTTAATGATTGCAGTAGATACTAATAAAGAATATCTAATACCAACAGAAAAATATTTAAAAGATTTTAATAATATATTTGTATTAGATCATCATAAAACAGATAGTTCAACAATACATACACCATATTTATTTACAGATGATACTTTATCTAGTGCAAGTGAAGAAGTTTCAAGATTATTATTTTTATATGACATTAAATTAAAACCAGAATATGCAACGTATTTATTAGCTGGAATAATATTAGATACAAACAAATTAAGTATTAATGTTAGCAAACAAACATATGAAGTTGCAGGAGAGTTAACATCAAGAGGAGCAAGTCCTTTAATAGCAAATAATATGTTTTTAGAAGATTTTGAACATGATAGAGCCGTACAAAAATTAGTAGATAATACTGATTTCCCAGCTTATATATTTGCTATAGCATGCGATAATACTGATAAAATATATGAAGTAGAAGACATAGCAAAAGCCGCAGATTATTTATTAAAATATAGAGTTAATATAACATTTGCTATTGCAAAAATAGATGAAAATACTGTATCAATAAGTGCTAGAAGCAAAGGAGACATAGATGCATCAAGAATAATGAAATTGCTTGGTGGAGGAGGAAATCAATATAGAGCCGCTGCTAAAGTAAAAGGAATGACACCTGAAGAAGTAAAAACATTCATAAATAATTTATTAGTTCCAACAAGAGAGTTAGAAAATATTTCCCTAGAAAATGCAACAGTAGACTATCACTCATTTCAAAATGCAAATGTACACATGTTAACTTTACATCAAATATAATGTTAAACATTAGTTAAAATGTTACCGATTTATAATATAGATAACAAACAAAGG
>CAZBAZ010000059.1:0-3705 GCA_964490375.1 uncultured Clostridium sp. | reverse complement strand
TTGAGACATTTTCAAATGCCATTACTTAAGACATTATCATAAACTAATCATATTTTATAGTAAAAATTTATGTCTTTTTATTTTTTTATTTTTATATATGTGATATAATTTTTTATAGTAGAGGTGTTTTATGAGTGATGTAAATAGTAATTTAGATAGTAGTAATACAAATACAGCGTATCAAAGTAGTGTTGATTTTACGGATACCAATAATAGTGTTAATGGCATTACTACAAATGAAAAAGTTTATAATAATGGTGTAAGTTGGAATGTTGGCAATTATTCACCTACTGGAGATGGTGAGGTTAATGCTCAAATTTATATGCCTGATCATATAGATGAAAATACTCAAATTGTAGTTTATTATAAAGGGATGGATCAGGATTATTCAAGTAAAAATTGTGTGAGTGCTAATGATTTATATAGTGATAGTAATACTATTTTAATATTTCCTGGTGGTTCATATTATTCTAGTGGCGAACAGGCAGCAAATACTTTAAATAGTTTATCTGAAATAATACCTGGTGACTGGGATAATGTAACTGTTGCTGGTGTTAGTGCAGGTGGTGGTTCTGCTTTTTCTCTTGCTAGAAATTATAGTGTTGCGGAAGATGGAACGTATAATTATCATATTTCTACTTTATCTCTTGGAGATAGTTATCATCCTGAAAGAGATATGTATTGTATACCAAATTCTGATGAAGATTATTTAGCAATGATTGATAAAGGTATAACTTTAGTTGGAGTAACGTCAGATGGTGATAATGGAAATCCTGACGCTGTAAGAGTATTTAGACGTTGGGCTTCATTAGGCGGAAATAGTTTTTATATAGATTATGCTGTTAGTCATGATGGAAAGTGTATAACACCATATTATAATAATTATTTAAATTGGATTCTTGGTAAAGGTGATTTAACTGATGAATTTATAGAACAACTTAATCATTTCTATGTTTTTGAAGAAGATCCTGAAACTGGTGAATGGGTAAAGAAAGAAATTTCTTATGAAGAAGCAACAAAACATCTTGAAAGTATGGCTAGAAATCCAATTTTTGAGCTTAGTGAAGTAGAAGACTTATATAGTAGGTTAAAAGATGATAATGCATTATATAATTCAAATATTAAGCGTTCAATAGGAAACATAAATAGTATGTTGACCGAATTTTTAGCTACTGATGCAGGTTTTTTAGGAAATCATATTAATGCAATTATTAGTAAAGTAAATAATACTAAAATTAGAGAACTTACTTCTTCTACAAGTTATTCTAGTACAACAAACTCTCCATTGATGCAAGATGTTAAAATTATGGAATATACTGCTAAGACTAGTGAATTATTGTCAAAGGTACTTAATTGTGTTGAATATGCTATGCATGCTCAATTAGAAATAGAAGCTACTGAAAATGATATTAAAGATGATGCTGCTGATTTAGATGTAAGTGGAAGTACAACTGATGCAGTTTTAGCTGGATCTATTGCTGGCTTAGATGCTGCTGCTGATGCACTTGGATATACTGGCACTAAGAAACAAGAATATATTGAATCTGAAACTGCTAAACTTTATGAAAAATATTTTAGTGAGGAAGCACAAAAAGAAGCAGAAAATAAAGGACTTAGTGGTGAAGAAAAAGACAAGTTTGTTGATGAATATATTAATGATAGGATAAAAGAATTTGAAAATAATAAAGATAATTATAACGTTGATGTTGAAACTAATGTTAGTGAAACAAATTTAAATGGTGAAGTAGTTAATGGTAACAAAGCAAATACAAATACTACATCTAACAATGCAAATAACGTTAATTATACAAATTACAATGCAAACTATAATGCAAGTAATGCTAATTCTACTGTTAATACAAGCAACAATAATGTTAATGCTGATGTTAATGTTGAATCAAATACTAATAACGATACAAGCGACGCCTCAACTCAAACTAAACCTTCTGAAAATACATATATAGTTCAGCCTGGAGATACACTTGGCAAAATTGCAAAGCAATTTGGAATGGATTATAATGATATTGCAAAAGATAACAATATTTCTGATCCAAATTATATATTACCTGGACAAAAATTAATTATTAATAATAAAAATGATTTATTGTAAAATTTGATATATATAGTACATTAAATTTTTGATTAAATAATATTTCTAAAAGATAGCAATAAGTGCTATCTTTTTATTTAGAAATGCTAAATTTTGTAAGAAAAATATTTTAGATTTATTATTTTAGTTGTCAAATTCAAGTTATATATGATATTATTTTTATAGTAGAGGTGTTTTATGAGTGATGTAAATAGTGATATAGATACAACGTATCAAAGTAGTGTTGATTTTGCGAGTACTGATAGCGTTAATGGAATTCCAGTTATAGATAAAGTTTATGAAGATGGAATAACATGGAATCAAGGTGATTATTCACCTACTAAAGATGGTGAAGTTAGTGCTCAAATTTATATGCCTGATCATATAGATCAAAATACTCAAATTGTAGTTTATTATGATGGACAAGATGCGTCCCATGATAGTTTGCATTGTGTAAGTGATAATTCATTATATAATAATGATAATACCATTTTAATTTTTCTTGGTGGATCAGAATATTATAGTGGAAAAGAAGCAGCAAATACTTTAAACAGTTTATCTGAAAGAATACCTGGAAATTGGGATAATGTAACTGTTGCAGGTGTTAGTGCAGGTGGTGGTAGTGCTTTTGCACTTGCTGAAAATTATAGTATTGCTGGAGAGAGAACATATAACTATCATATTTCTACTTTATCTCTTGGTGATAGTTACCATCCACAAAGAACTGGCGAATATGGTATATCTAATTCTGATGAAGATTATTTGGCAATGATTGATAAAGGTATAACTTTAGTTGGAGTTACATCAGATGGTAGTGTTACGGATGGAAATCCTGATGCTGTAATGGTATTTAGTCATTGGGCTTCATTAGGTGGAAAAAACTTTTATATAGAACTTGGCCTTGATCATAATGGAAAGTGTATAACTCCATATAATAATAATTATTTGAATTGGATTCTTGGTAAAGGCGATTTAACTGATGGACTTATAGATCAAATTAGTGGCTTTTATGTTTTTGTGGAGGATCCTGAAACTGGTGAATGGGTAAAAAAAGAGATATCTTATAAGGAAGCCACAAGATACTTTGTATATATGTCTAAAACGTCGGTTTTTGATTTGAGTGATGAAAAAGAATTATTTGATGAATTACAGAAGGATAATGCATTATATTATTCAAAAATTAGCCGTTCATTAGAAAGTATAAATAGTATGTTAACTGAATTTTTAACTACAGATGCAGGTTTTCTAGCTAATTATATTAATGCAATAATAAGTAAAGTAAATAATACTAAAATTAAAGAACTTAATGTTTCAGCAAATTATGCTAGTACTACATATTCTCCAAAAATACAAGATGTTAAAATAATGGAATATATTACTAAAACTAATGGAATATTATCAGATGTACTTAATTGTGTTGAATATGCTATGCATGCTCAATTAGAAATTGAAGCTACTGAAAATGATATTAAAGAAGCGGCTGCTGATTTGAATACTAGTGGAAGTACAACTGATGCAGTTTTAGCTGGATCTATTGCTGGTTTAGATGCTATTGCTGATAGTCTTGGTTACACTGGTACTAAGAAACAAGAATATATTGAATCTGAAACTGCTAA
>CAZBAZ010000058.1:0-3801 GCA_964490375.1 uncultured Clostridium sp. | reverse complement strand
AATATAATTATTCTTTTTTATTGTCATCAAACCTAAAAATTCTTGACACTAACTAACCTTGCCTATTATTTAACCTTATCTCCCTCTTCTAACATAGTCACAATAGAAATACCATATCCAAATTTAACATCATCAATAACAACATTAGTAACAGCACCAATAATCATATTATTTTGTATTATTGGAGAACCACTCATTCCTTGAACAATTCCTCCACTAATACTAATTAAAGAATTATCAATCACTTCAAAACTAAATGCTTTTCCAGTATTTTTACTAGAACTATATTTATCTAAAATATTTATATTATACCTTTCAATTTTATCATTTGATGTAACTGTCAAAATATAAGCATTACCTTTTTTTATATCATCAAATTCACCAATCTTCATTGTCTTTTTATTAGGTAACTCTATAGTATATAAGCCAAATAAACCTTTATTTGTGTTTGCTTTAATATTTCCTATTACTTTATTATACATAATAGTTGCATCTTTACTACCAACACTACCATTTCTACTTTTATCTATTTTGTTTATTTTACTAAATAATATATTTCCATCTTTAACCTCAACTATTCTATTAGTCTCATTAAGCTTTATTTCATGGCCTAAAGCACCATATACTTTAGTTATTGGGTCTATATAAGTAAGTGTACCAAGTCCAACTACACTTCCTTTAACATAAAGTCCAGTTTTATAAACATTATTATCTTTTTCAATATTTAACTTGGTATTATAAACTTTATTATTTCTTAAAATTTCTAAATTAATTTTACTTTCTAAATTATCATTAATTAAATTAGTAAGTTCATTAATACTATTAACCTCTATTCCATTTATTTTAGTAATAACATCTCCAATTTCAACATTCTCACGAGCAATATATTTACCATTTACTTTATAGAAACCTACCACTATTAATCCATTAGAATTAATCTCTATACCTATACTTTCACCACCAGGAATTATATTTCTAGAATAAGCAAATATATTTAAAGGTAAAAATAAAATAATAAAGAACACAAACATTATTTTTTTCATAATATCTCCTCTTTATTATTTTGATTCTTAAATACAATATTATTTATCCAATAAATAGATAATATCCATTAATTGGTAATTATTCTTCAATTTCAAAATCTGTTAAATTACCATTTTCATCAACTAATTTATTAATAGTTTTAGTTGCTTCATTTAATTTCTTTTCACAAAAATCTATTATTTTCATCGCATCAGTATATTTTTGTATAGATTTATCTAAGTCAAGCTCGCCACTTTCAAGTTCACTTACTATAGTTTCAAGTTCACGTACTGAATCTTCAAATGTTTTTTCTTTCTTTTCACTCATCTTTTATTTACTCCTTTTACATTAGCAATAATATTTCCAGTTTTAACCATTATTCTAACTTCATCATTTTCTTTAACATCTTTAATATTTTTAACTATTTTATCATTCTTATACACAATAGAATATCCTTTATCTAATATATTATTAGGATTTAATAAATCAAGTTTTAATTTTAAAGTATCAACTCTATTCCTATTTGATTCAAGTATCTTATTAATAGAATTATTTAAATCTTTTATATTATTTGATAAATCTTGTTTTTTATTTTCATAAAGTATTTTAGGATTATTAAGTATATAATTTGATTTATATTTATCTATTATATGTGTATAATTATCTACTTTAGTTTTAATAGAATTATTTAATCTATCATATAATACATCAAGTTTTTGCTCTTGCATTTCATATAATTTAATTGGATTATTCAAAATATAATTTGATTTATATTTTTTAAGTAATTCCTGATATGAAAATATTCTATTAGTAATTGCTATATTACATCTTTCTCTAGCAGTTTTAAAATATCTTTTAACCTCATTAATATCAGGTACAGCTAACATTGCCGCACCTGTAGGAGTTGGTGCTCTTAAATCAGCTACAAAATCACTAATAGTAAAGTCTATTTCATGCCCTACACCACTTATTATAGGTATTCTACTCTCATATATACTTCTTGCAACAATTTCTTCATTAAAAGCCCATAAATCCTCTATGGAGCCACCACCTCTACCTAATATAATAGTATCTATATCATCAAAAGTATTTGCAAGTTTTATCATACGAACTATATTTGGAGCAGCACTCTCACCTTGAACTAAAGTTGGAAATACAACTATCTCAGTCATTGGAAATCTCTTGTTAATAGTAGAAATAATATCCTTAATAGCAGCTCCTGTTGGTGCAGTAATAACACCTATTTTTCTTGGAACTCTTCTTATTCTTTTCTTATGTTCTTTATTAAATAATCCTTCACTAGAAAGTTTCTTTTTTAATTCTTCAAATAGTACATATAAGTTTCCAATACCATCTTGTTCCATAAAATCAACATATATTTGATAACTACCACTAGCTTCATATACACTAACCCTACCATGAACTAAAACTTGATCTCCATCCTTAGGAGTAAACTTAATACCTGTTCTAGTATAATTAAACATAACTGCATTAATTTTACTACTCTCATCTTTTAATGAAAAATATAAATGTCCTCTACTATGAAATTTTAAATTACTAATTTCACCCTTAAGATAAACATCCATCAAATCATCATTATCTTCAATAGTTCTTTTAATAATTTTATTAATATCACTTACAGTAATATAATTATTATTCATTTACTTCCTCATTATCTCTAATCTTATCCAAAACAGCATTTATTAATTTTACAACCTTATCATCACTATATTTTTTAGCAAGTTCAACTGCTTCATTAATAGCTACAACATCAGGAGTATCAAAATATAATAACTCATAAGTTCCAAGTCTTAAAATAGCTTTATCAGTCTTTCCAAGTCTATTTAAATCCCAATTTTCTAAATATTTATTAATTATATTATCAATATTTTCAATATTTTCAAGCACACCATTAACTATATCTCTAACATACTTATTATCTATCTCTAAATTTTCTTTAAATACATTTTCTAAATCATAAGAAATATTTTCTTTTTTATAGAAATCTATTTGATATAAAATAATCATAATCTTTTCTCTTGCTTGCGTTCTAGTTAATTTCATATTTTCCTCCAAAAAAATCTATTAAAATTATAACATAATTTCAATAGATTTAAACATTTTTATTATATTTATTTCCAAAATGCTGTTGCATTATACCATTCCCAAGGATTATTTGTAGAATTTAATAGTGATTTTAGTCCCTCTATCGTATAAGAACCATTTCTATTTCCCCAGAATGGATCTAAAAGAACAATTTCATTTGCTTTTGTACTTGGTGCTAATACAACATAGTGACCTGGTAAGTTTACAACAATTACTTTATTTTCATTTATTGCTTTCATTGTAGCATCATCTTGTGACAAATCTGATGCTTTTAAGTCTTCATATTTAAGTCCCCGAGTTTGACAGTTTTAATTTTTTTTAGGCCGCAAAGCCTTATAAAACCTAGAAATTTTTCATTTTTTGCAGAGCGTAAGTTTTCGTGTCATTGATTTATAACCTAAACTATGATAAAACTATTAATAGATAAAAAGTATCAAACCAATAAATTGCTGATAAAGCCAGTAATTATAATACTTTAAATAATGCGAAGCTAACTTTTTTCAAAATTTTTTTTCTATTTTGAAAAATGAAGAAACTTACGCATTTTTTAAATGGAGCAAAAGTCTTATAAATAAAGGGATTGCAAAGCTTTTTTCCTCAAAACTGTCAAATTCAGGATTATAACATAATTTCAATAGATTTAAACATTTTTATTATATTTATTTCCAAAAT
>CAZBAZ010000057.1:0-4026 GCA_964490375.1 uncultured Clostridium sp. | reverse complement strand
AGTTCTTAACAAGTGGTACTTTAAAAATGAATGCTTGTATGAATGTTGATATTTCCTTAGTTGGTGGCGGCGGAGGCGGCGGCGGCGCTAGGCAAGATGTTAATAGTTGTCAAGCTGGTGCTGGTGGCTCTAGCGGATATACTTCAAATTATTCTAATATTTTGTTACAAAATATTTCTTATAATATTTCTATTGGTTCTGGTGGAAGTGGCGGCGCTCCTGGAACTGGTTATGGAGGAACTGGTGGTGTAACTTCTTTTGAAAGTTATACTGCTGCCGGTGGTGGTGGATCAAAAGCTGGTTCTGCAAATAGTAATGGTGGTTCTGGCGGTGGCGCTTCCGGAAATTTAAGTTGGACTTATTGTCAAGGTGGTACTGGCGGTTCTAATGGATCTAATGGACAAAGTACTGGTAATGGCGGCGGAGGCGGTCAAGGCAGTAGTACTTATGGTTTTGCTTCAACATCTTATCCGTTATTCTCTGGCGGAGGCGGAGGTGGAACTTTATTTGCAAGTGTTGGTTATTTTTATGCTCAAATAGGTGGCTACGGTGGAAATGGTGGCGGTGCTCGTGGAGGCGGTTACGATACTGGTCAAAATGGTGCATCTGCTGCTGCTAATACTGGTTCAGGCGGCGGCGGAGGCGGCTGTGCATATGGTGTTCTTGGAAACGGCGGTAATGGTGGCTCTGGCATTGCATTGATGCGTAATAAGCGATAGAAGGGAATTTAAATTATGAATAAAAAGATATATATTCTGTTAATTATAACTTTTGGTTTAATCTTATTGCCTTTTAATGTTTTTGCTAAAGATGTAGTTAAACCAGAAACATATGAAAATAAAACATTTAGTGTTTGGGTATTAGAAAAGTCAGGTATAAAGTTATATGCTGACTCTTCTGCTACTACAGATTATGAAACTGGAATAGTCATTCCAAAAGATGGTTATGCAACTGCGAAAGCTAGGAAACAAACTGAAGGTGACATATGGTTTTATGTTGAATATAAAGGAAATGAAGGCTGGATTCTTGCTGTTAAAAATGGTCAAAGCGCATATTTGGCTATAGAAGATAATCGAGAAAATTTAAAAGTTGCTAACACTGTTAATTTGTATGAAAGCCCTGAAGATAATTCTAATATTGTTGGAAAAGTTTCTTCAAATACATCAATTAAATCAACTTTTTCTTATGGTGTATGGCTTATTTGGTACTATGTTGAAACAAGCGATGGCAAAGGTTGGATTAAAGGACAAGATTCTTTTGTACAAGAATCAACTAAGAAGGTTGTTTTACTTAATGATACTTATGTTTATGATGAACCAGATGGTACTAAAACTAACACTAAAATTTCTAAAGATAATGTGTTAAAGTTAACTGCTATAAAAAATACAGTTAGTAATAATCGTACTATTACATATGGTTTATATAACTTAGATGGAAAATCTGTTTGGATTTTAATTAGTGGTGATAATGTTAATTATGCTGAAGAAATTAATTCTGATATATTAGAAAATGAAACTGCTACTATTATGAGTGGTGATAAAATTTATTCTAGTGCTAATTCTGGTGCTAATGAAGTAGGCGTAATTGATGATAGTACTAAAATAAGTGAAGCCTATAAATATAAAGATTCTAATGGGAATGATTCATATTACATTGTTTCTTCTAGTGGTAATGGATGGGTTTTAAAAGAATTTTATGATTATAAAGTAGATAACGATAGTAGTGATAATAATAGTGATGATAAAGTAGTAGAAAATAATAAATCTATTATTTGGATTATTTGTTCTATAATTTGTATTTCTGCTATTGTTGTAATTATACTTGCTGTTAAGAAAAATAAAAAAGATATACAAAATAAAGGCTGATTTTAAAAAATCAGCTTTTTATTTTTCTCTTATTTTTAAATAAGTTGTAAGACCAAGAAGAATATTTTTTACATAATCATTAACATTAATTAATCTTAATTTTTCTTCTGCTATATCAAATAATTCATTCATTTTATTGGTTGCATAATCTAGTGAACCAGAAGATTTTATTAATTCTTGTACTTTAATTGCTTCTTCTTTTGATAAATCTTTTTTACCATAATATTTTAATAATTCTTTATATTCATTTGGTTTATTTAATTTAATATAAGAATATAAAATTGTTTGTTTAAATTCTTCTATATCTGAAAATACTGGTTTTCCTAGTACTTCATTATTACTATAAATTCCTAGTATGTCATCTTTTATTTGAAAAGCAATACCAAGTGGTTCTAAAATAGATTCGAATTCTTTAATATTTTTTGTTTTGGCACCACCTAATATTAACCCTAATACAAATGGTCCTACTATGGTATACCATGATGTTTTAAGTCTATATATTTCAAATATATCATTTTCATTTAATTCATTATTTTTTATATGTAGTTCTTTAAATGGAAGATATACATCTATAATTTCACCTTTAATTGTATTTAAAACTATATTATTATAATATTCAAATAATTTAGAAAAGTTTTTATCATTTTTATAATTTTTAATTATTATGTCATTTGCTAAAAATAGTCCATAATCTCCAATACAAAGTGCTAGAGAATTGTGTGTATTATCATTTTGAATAAACTTTTCAAATTCTTTTTTATAACTATAAGATATAGTTTCTTTTCCTCTTCTCAAATTTGAATTATCAATAATATCATCATGAATTAATATAGATGTTTGAAATGTTTCGTATGCTAGAGATAAACTATTTACATAATCATCTTGCTTAAATACTTTATATCCCAAATCTATTAAACATCCTCTTATGTATTTACCGCCTTGATTAATATTTATAAATTTATTTATTAATTCTAATACTAATTTATTGTCTTTTTTATTTATGAATTGTTTGTTTAATTTTTGCATTTCTTGTTCTAATTCTTTTAGTTTAGCTTTATAGTAAATAATAAATTCAAGTAGGTGAGTATATTCATATATTTGTCTTTTTGGAGTAGATGCTCCACCAGTAATTCCAATTTTAGTAATTAAAGTATAATTTTCTTTCTTTATGTGATTGTAAAATTCATTTATATTACTAAAATAATAACTTTTGCAAACTTTAGAACATTTATTAAATAATTCTTTAGTATTAGAACTTTGTTCTCCTCCAATTACAAACATAACATCTACTTGTTTAGCTAATTCAACAGCATAATCTTGTATTATTTTTTGATTATGACATATTGTATTATCAAAGTCATATTTTATGTTATTTTTATTCATATAGTTTAATAAATTATTTATAGAATCTTCTTTAATAGTTGTTTGACAAACTATGTAATATTCTTTAATTTTATCTATTTTATTATAATCATCTTCATTTTCAATAATTAATGCTTTATTATTGCACCATCCATTTGTACCTATAACTTCTGGATGATTCTTTTTTCCTATAATAATTATGTTTTTGTGTTCATTATATTTTGCTTCTACTAATTCGTGTATTCTAAGTACATTTTTACATGTTGCATCATAATAAACTAAATTATGTTCATTTAAATAATCATATGTACTTTTTGGTTCTCCATGGGCTCTAATGATTAATAAATCATTTGGAGTTACTATACTTAAGTCATCAATACATTTAATGTTTTTCTTTTCTAAATCATTTATTATAAAATTATTATGTAATATTTCTTTATAAATATATATTTTTTTATCATTATATTCTTTTCTTAGGGTATAAGCTAAATCAATAGCTTTATCTGCTCCTGCGCAAGTTCCATATAATTTTGGGTAGTATATCATATTTTGCATTCTCCTTTGTATAAGAATTATATCATATTAAATTCTTTTCTATCAATATTATGATGGTATTAAAAAAACTTTTAATTCATTTTTAATTGTGTTAAGATATTATTAGATAATAAGAGGTTGATATATATGAAAAATTTTTTAAAAATAGTGGTAATATTAATTTCATTATGTTTTATGCCTTTATTTATTAATGCTACAAGTACATTTGAAGATGGAAAAGCAATTGCAAATAAATATATGAAAG
>CAZBAZ010000056.1:2650-4929 GCA_964490375.1 uncultured Clostridium sp. | reverse complement strand
TAGCACGGCTTTACACTTTTTTATTCAAAATTCCAGTTTCTACTTGAAATTCAGGGAAAATTTACTCTTTATTAACTTTGATAAATATTATATAATATTTATGAGAATACTAAAATATAAGAAATATGTCTTGATATGGAAAAATATAATAAAATATAGTATAATATAAAAGCCAAGGGAAGGTGTAAAAGTGAAAAAAATAAAAATAAATCAGCAAAATAAAGTATTATGGGTATTACTTGCTATATTAATTACTTGCTTTATAGTAATTGGAATAATATTTTATACATATTTTTATGCTGGTACAAGTTCATCTAAATATGGTGATAGACTTGATGGTATAGAAAATTATCCATTAGATGAAAAAATAGATGAAAAGATTGAATCACTATATAAAGATGAATCATCTATTAACAAAGTTGTATATGAATTGCAAGGAAAAATTATATACATCACTATTGATTTTAAAGAGTCTATTAAGGTTTCTGATGCTGAAACTTTAGCTATTAAATCTCTTGATTGCATTGGAGAAAAAAATTTATCTTTTTATGAAGTTCAATATATATTAACTTATTCTGGAACTGAAGAAAATGCAAATTATCCTGTTTTTGGTTCTAAGAATGCCAATAGTTTAAAGGTGGTTTGGAGTAAATGAAACGTATTAAAAAGAAAAAAACTGTGCTTATAGTATTTATAATAATAGCAGTATTAGTTTGTGGCTTTTTGGGTACATTATATTATATTACAAGTACTGTTAATAATTATTCATATGATGAGAAAACCTGGATAAATAACAATTCAAATAAAACATTTGATGTTTATGTTGAACAATCTTTACCTGTATTTTCATCAAATGGTGAAGGTGTATACTATGATTATCTAAAAGCATTAAAAGAAGATTCTGGAATAAACCTAAATATAATTACTACAGATACTTCTGAATTAAAATTAACTAATAAAAATAGTACTAGTGAATCTGATATTGTTGTATATAAAGATCATTTTGTTGTTATAGGACGTGATGATGTTAATAAATTGTCAGATTTGAATTATAAGACAGTTGGTGTAATATCAAGTGATATAGACAATGTTACTTATTATTTAACTGAATATAAAAATATTACTATTAAAACATATGACGACTTTGATAAATTGAATGATGCATATGAGGATGAAACTATTGATTATTTGATTATACCTATGTATAAGTATATTGATAAGATTATATCTTATTCTTACGATATTGTTTTTCATTTGGATGGTTTGTATTCATATTATTGTTTATCATTTAATAATAGTAATGAAGAATTAAATAGTATAATGACTAAGTTTTATAATAGATGGAGTAAGAAAGCTCAAGATAAAATTAATGAGTATTTCCTAAACATATATTATGATGCTAAAAAATATACTGAGTTAGAAAAAGAGTCTATAACTGATGAAGATTTTATAGTTGGATATATTAATAATTTACCATATGAAGGTAAAATAAGTGGAGATTTTACTGGTCTTACAAATACATATTTAACAAAATTTTCTGATATGACGGGTGTTACATATAAATATATTCAATATAAAGATACTAAAGAATTAAGTGATGCTTTAACTAATAGTAAAATAGATATTGTTTTAAATTATTATTCTTTAAGTAATGATAATTATACTGATAGTAGAGTTTTAGGCCCTACAGAATATGTAGTACTTGCTCATGTTGATAATAATATTGTTGTTAATTCATTATATAGTTTAGCTAATACTAATGTTAGTATGTTATCTAATATGAATTTAAAATATAATATGGCAAGTAAAAATTTATTTGAAATAACTGATTATTCAAATGTAAATGTTTTAGCTAAGAATGCTACTAAAAATTCAATAATTATAATTGAAAAAGAAGTTTATGATTATTATAAAGATTCTATATTAAAGGATTATAGTATTAGATATATATCTAGTGTTAAATTAAATAATACTTTCTTACTTAATAAGAATAATGAAGCATTTAATAAATTATTTGATTTTTATTTAAGTACATTAAGTTCTAATGAAGTTAAGAATGAGAGTGTAGTAGGTGTTATTGAAACATTAAAAAATAATAGGGTATTTAATTTTATAATTAGTAATTTAATATATATTGTTATTGTTATTTTATTAATAGCATTTATTATATATTTAATTGCTAGAAAAGTTTTAAATGAAAAAAAATCTAAAAAAGAAGATAGACTTTATTATTTTGATGCGATGACTAATTTAAAAAATAGAAATTATTTAAATGATAA
>CAZBAZ010000056.1:0-2550 GCA_964490375.1 uncultured Clostridium sp. | reverse complement strand
TTTATTATTTTGATGCGATGACTAATTTAAAAAATAGAAATTATTTAAATGATAATATTGATTTTTGGTCATCTACTAAGGTATATCCTCAGGCTATTATAGCTATCGATATTAATGGTCTTAAGACTTTAAATGATAAAGATGGTCATGAAGCAGGGGATAATCAAATTAAGGCTGTTGCTAGTGTTTTGATTAAGACTCAAAGAGATAATTCTGAAATAATGAGAACTGATGGTGATGAATTTATGATATATTTAGTTGGTTATGATGAAAAGAAAATAGGAACTTATATTCATAAATTAAATAGAGAATTAATATCATCTTTACCTAATAAAGATTATGGTGTATCTATTGGATATTCTATGATTATGAATGAACAAACTACTATTGATGATGCTATTAATGATGCATTATTGATGATTAATAAATCAAAGGAAAGTATAAAATGAAAAAAATATATAATTTCTTTAATGATTATGTTTTTGGAAAAGAATTAGGTGTTTTGCCAGGAAGTTTAGCTTATTCATTCTTCTTGGCTATTATACCTATATTATCTTTATTATTTTATTTGTTATCATCTTTTAATTTACCATTAGATATGGTACAAAATTTTTTATCAGATACTTTTCCAGAAGGAGTAGTTAATTTATTGCAGCCTATATTTACTGATACTATTACTATGAACTCTATTATTACTTTAGTAATAGCTATTATGGTTGCTACTAATGGTTGTAATGCTATTATTTTAGCAAGTAATACAATTTATAATATTGAAAATACGTCTATAGTAAGAAGAACAATTAAATCATTATTTTTAACGATTGTTATGATAATACTTATTGCTTTTGTAGTTATTGTTCCATTATTTGGTAAATCTATATTAAATGTTTTACTTAAGATATTTGTTGGGCAAGAAAAATTTTTAACAACACTATTCTTAATATTAAGAGTTCCTGTTTCATTAGTAGTTATATTTGCAATAATTAAATTATTATATGTAGTTGCTCCTGATCAAAGAATTAATTCTAAGTATGTTAATCGTGGAACTGCTTTTACAACTATTTGTTGGTTAATTGTAACATATATATATTCATTTTATATAAATAATATAGCAAGATATGATTTAGTATATGGTAATTTGACTAATATTGTTATATTACTATTGTGGTTTTATATTTTGGCATATGTATTTGTGATTGGGTTATATTTAAATAGGCATAAAACTGATACTGAAATAGAGAAAACTAATACTTATAAGTTAGAAGAAATAAGAAAAAAAGTTCAAAAAGAAAAACATAAGAAATAATTTGACAAATTTCTTATGTTTTTTATTGTATTATTTATATATGATAAAAGTTAAAATTATTGATGAGAGTCATGAAAAAGATTTAGAAAGAAGTGTTAATGCTTTTTTAATGTTAAATAAGAATGTAAAAGATATTCAATTTAGAACTTCTATTAGTATTTTTTCTGAAGAGCAAATATATTGTTTTTCTTGTATGATTGTTTATGAAGAAAATTAATGCACAGAACACTTAAATAATACATATCCAATTAGCATACCTAAAAGTATTAGTACGCTTAGTATGTAAAGCGTTAATGTATTACTTGTAAATCCGTGATATTGATTGTTGTAAAGAGTTGGAACAAATCCAGCTTTTTTGATATCTTGTGCAACAATTTCTTGAATAACTTGAATAACTTCTGGTGGTAAATCCCTAAGTATTTTATAGTCTTCAGCAGCTAGAGTAGTATCATTATTCATAAATCTTCTCCATAAATCTGCTAAGTCATCTAAATTATAGTTAGAGTAGTCAAAAGATGTGGATAATTGTTGATTGTATTCATTTGTGTGTTCTTGCGTTTGATCTGGTTCATCATTAATTTTTTGGATATATTTATGTACATTATCTTCGTCTGTTTGAGGAATTGTTGTTTGCATTTTAGCAATAAGTTTAACATATTCTTCTATAGCCATTCTATCGCAATGTTTAATTAAGTCTTGAAATGCAATATTATTATTTAAAAAAGTTGCAGCATTTTCTTTATACATAACTTCATCAAAGCTTTCTCCTAGAATTTGTTTTATAAAAATAATCATATTTACGTCATATTGAAGTTCAGGGATGGTTTCTAATTTTAAATTATATTCTCTTGCTAGTTCTTGTGTATAATATTCAACTAAGCCTTTTTGAAGATTACCAGCATAAGGGATTTCCCTCATAGTACCATCAACATCTAATACTTTTTCAGATGTAATATCAACACAATCATTAAACATATCTCTAACAATTTCGCTTTCAATTTTATTAGTATCTATTCCATCACTTAAATCTACCATATCACTATAATTTTTTGAGTCTAATATTGCTAGTTTTTCTGGACTGATATTTTTTCCATATTTATTTTCAATTATTTTTTTGATTCTGATTTCAAATTCTCTTATTTGATTTAGTACTTCTTCTGGCATTTTTACCTCCATTATTTTACATATAAAGTATATAATAATTTTGAATTTAATACAACTTTTTTTTTATATGCAAACGTGAT
>CAZBAZ010000055.1:0-5090 GCA_964490375.1 uncultured Clostridium sp. | reverse complement strand
TATGCAAACGTGATATAATAATGATACATTGAGAAGTGGAGGTGACTTTTATGAAAGTGATTTTTATAGAAGATGTAAAAAAACAAGCAAAGAAAGATGAAATTAAAGAGGTTAAAGATGGTTATGCTAATTTCTTGATTTCTAAAAAACTTGCTGTGCCTTATACTGAAAAAAGCGTAGAAGTTTTGAATCTTGAAATTAAGGCTAGAGAGGATAAAGAGGATGCTTTAATTGAAGAGTGTAATCAAATAAAAAAGAAACTTGAAGGAAAAGAAATTTCTTTTAATGTTAAGACGGGAAGTCAAGATAAAGTTTTTGGAAGTATTAGTTCAAAACAAATAAGTGAAGAATTATCAAAATTAGGTTTTGATATTGATAAAAAGAAAATACAAATAGATGGAGATATTAATACACTTGGTATTCATAATGTTAAAATTGTATTACATAAAAAGGTGTCGTTTAATATAAAAGTAGTATTAAAAAAATAAGCAGGAGGAGTTATGGCAAGAAAGGAACCACAAAATATTGAAGCAGAAATTTCTATTTTAGGATGCTCTTTTTTAGAAAAGACAGCTTTAGATAAAGTGATGGATGAGGTTAGTGAAGAAATGTTTTATAGTGAAGCTAATCAATTAATATATAGAGCTATGAGAACATTATATACTAATAATATTCCAGTTGATTCTAATACTGTGTGTAATGAGCTTGATAAAAATAAAACATTATCTAAAGTAGGTGGAGTAGAATATATAGCTGATATTATTGATTCTGTTCCTTCTACTGCTAATTTAAATTACTATATTAAAATAGTGTTTGAAAAGAGTATTTTACGTAATTTAATTGCTAAAAGTACTCAAATTCAAGATGAATGTTATGATGAACAGGATAGTGTTGTTGACATAGTTGAGAATGCTGAACGTAATATTCTTAGTGTTTATAATGATAAATTAGGAAGAGATATTAGAAAAATTCAAGATATTTTACCTGAAATGCAGAAAAATATGGAGTTACTTGCTGAAACTAAAACGGAGTTTACTGGTCTTAGAACTGGGTATTATGATTTTGATAATATGACTCGTGGTTTACAAAAAAAACAAGTAATTATTATTGCTGGTAGGCCAGGTTGTGGAAAAAGTGCTTTTGCTTTGAATGTTGCTTTGAATGCAGCAATTAGAGAAAAGAAAAGTATTGCATTTTTCTCACTTGAAATGGGTGCTGAAGAAATAATTAAGAGAATGTTTGGATGTGTTGGTAAACTTGATGGTGATGTATTAAAAACTGGTAAGTTGAAATCATCTGATTGGAAAAAGTGGAATGAGGCTATGAGTGAGCTTTCCGATACTAAATTCTTTATAGATGATTCTGGTGGGCTTACTGTTAGTGAGATTAGAAGAAAATGTAGAAAACTTAAAAATAGTGATGATGGTTTAGATTTAATTGTTATTGACTACTTACAATTATTGAGTAGTTCATCTAAGTATGCTGGACAAAGGGTTCAAGAAGTTAGTGAAATAAGTCGTGATATTAAGAAGTTAGCTATGGAATTAGATATTCCTGTTATAGCTTTAGCACAACTTTCAAGAAGCGTTGAGCAAAGAAAAGGTGGAGATAATAAACCAAAACTATCTGATTTAAGAGAATCTGGTTCTATTGAACAGGATGCTGATATTGTATTATTCTTACATAGTGATGAATATGGTAAATATGATGGTAATGTCAATAGAAAAATAGAACTTTTAGTTGCTAAGCATAGAGCAGGTTCAACTGGAAGTGTGGATTTAATATTTAAGATGAATACAGGTTCTTTTGATAATTTTATGAATAAGGAAGATGAGAATGAATAAGGAAGAATTATCTTTTGGTACTATATTATTTACAACATTTATATGTGGACTTGTAATATATGTATGTATGGTTTTTACACCTACTGAAAGAAAAATTAATGAATTATACCAAGTATATCTTAGTGGAGAAAAATTGGGTTTGATTGATTCAGTTGATGAATTGTATAGTTTGATAGATGAGGAACAAAAAGAAATTAAAGAAAAGTATAATGTTTCTAAAGTATATCCTCCATCTGGACTGGAAATACAAAAGGTTTTAACATACAATGATAATGTTAAGTCTGCTAAACAAATTTATGAAGATATAAAAGACATAGATCCTTTTACAATAGAAGGATATGAAGTAACTATAAAATATGATAACTCTAGGAAAAATATTTATATACTTAATAAAGAAGATTTAGATACTGCGGTAAGAAATACTGTTTTATCTTTTGTTGATGAGGATGATTATAATAATTATTTAGTTGGTAAAGAACAGGATTTAACTCAAGAAGGAAAAGAGTTAACTGATGTTTATTTAGATAATGAGATTTCTATAAAAAAGACTTATATTTCTACTGAAGAAAATATATTTACTGATAGTGATTCTTTAAGTCAATATTTTTTATTTGGCACTACTGATTTAACTAAAAAGTATATTGTTACTGCGGAAGATACTATTGAAACTATAGCTGATAAGAATAAATTAGGTGTTGCTGATTTCTTAGTTGCTAACCCTGATATTGGTGGTGAAAATGCTTTACTTGCTGAAGGACAGGAAGTTACTGTCGCGCCTATTAGTCCTTTATCTAATATAGTTGTTGAGTCATTTGAAACTGAAATTGAAACCATTACATATGATACTCATGTTGAATATGATAAGACTATGAATGCTACTGAAACTTATGTAAAACAGGCTGGTAAAGATGGACAATCTAAGGTTACATATGCTACTAAAGAAATAAATGGTGTTATCATATCAACTGCTCAAATTAGTGAAGAAGTATTAAGCGAGGCTGTTGATAAAATAATAGTTGTTGGTGCTAAAAATGTAGTTTATTATGGTAATTCTACATATTGGGCTTGGCCTACAAGTAAACCATTTAGAATTTCTGATAATTACGGATGGAGAGTTCATCCAATTAAACATATAACACATTTCCATCCAGCTTTAGATATAACTGGTACATCTTCTAAAAATATTTATGCTATTCAAGATGGTACTGTTACATCTGCTGTGGCTAGTGGATATAATAGTGGTGCAGGTAAAAATATAATAATAGATCATCATAATGGTTATACAAGTCAATATATGCATTTAAGTAAATTACTTGTAAAAAAAGGTGATGAAGTTGTGAAGGGGCAAACTATAGGTATAATGGGATGTACTGGTTCTTGTACAGGTACACATTTAGACTTTAGAGTTAAAAAGAACGGTCAATATATAAATCCATTTAGTTTGTATAAATAGATGATAAGGATAATTTGTGTTGGTAAAATTAAAGAAAAATATTTAACTGATTTAATTAATGATTATAAAACTAGAATTTCAAAGTATCAAAAAATTGAAATTATTGAATTAAAAGATAATAATATTGATAGTGAAAGTAATGAAATATTAAATCATTTAAATAATAAAGATTATAATATTTTGATGGATATTCATGGTAAAAAGATTAATTCTGTTGATTTATCTAATTTAATAGATAATAAATTTGTTAGTGGATATAATACTATAACATTTATAATTGGTGGTTCTAATGGAGTAAATGATTTAGTAAAAGAAAATGTTCAAATGTTATTATCATTTTCTGATATGACATTTCCACATGGGCTTTTTAGAGGGGTACTTTTAGAACAAATTTATAGGTCATTTAAAATATTAAATAATGAAAGTTATCATAAATAAAATGATAACTTTTGTTTGGGAGGAATAATGATAGGTAATGATTGGGATGTAATTTTAAAACCTGTATGGGAGAGTGATGGATTTAAAAAGTTCATGAATAAAGTTAATATGGAATATGAAACTCATACATGTTATCCAAAGTACGAAAATATATTTTATGCTTTAAAATTGACTTCATATAAAGATACAAAGATAGTTATTTTAGGGCAAGATCCATATCATGGTGAAGGTGAAGCACATGGCCTTTCTTTTAGTGTTCAAGAAGGTGTAAAGTTACCACCTAGTTTACAAAATATTTATAAAGAACTTTACGATGATTTAGGAATTAAGAATAGTCAAAGTGGTGACTTAACATCATGGGCTAAACAGGGCGTTTTAATGTTAAATAGTATTTTAACTGTTAGGAAAGATGAAGCTGCTTCTCATAAGGATTTAGGATGGCAATTGCTAACCGATCATATAATAAAATTGCTTAATATGAAAAATGAACCTGTTGTATTTATATTGTGGGGAAATTATGCTAAAAGTAAGAAACAATATATTACAAATCCTAAGCATTTAATTATAGAAAGTGCTCATCCAAGTCCATTCTCAGCTAGATATGGTTTCTTTGGAAGTAAACCATTTTCAAGAGCAAATAATTTTTTAAAAGCAAACAAAATAAAAGAAGTGGATTTTACACTTCCAAATCATTATTAAAACTTTCATCTATTTCTTTTCCTTCGATAAGAGTTTCTAATTTATATTTCCTTACTTTAAATATTATATTGTAAGGAAATTTTTTTGCCATGTTGTTATAAATTAATACATATTTGTTATGAAAAGTACGTAAAGATAAAATATGTAATTCATTATTATCATAATCAGATAAATCTTTTTTGAATGCTTTTGTTTCTTTTACTTTTGGATTATCTTCTATAATTTGATGTATTTCTGAATAGCATTTAGTGAATATTTTTTCATTTTTAGAATTAATATTTCCATCTGTTTTTTTTGCGTCTTCAAATATTTTACTTTCAACTTTATATTTTGTTTCAACTGTTTTAATTATTTTTATTATTAAATCATATTTGTTTTTTAATTTTTCATCATATTCTTTTTTAGAACTTTCTAAATTTTTAATAATAGTCATTAGTTTTTCATTGTGATACTTAAATAAAATACTAATAATTGTTACTAAAATTATTAAAGAAAATAAAATTAATGCAATTATATTTAATGTTTTCATCTTATCACCATGTAATATTATATCAAAAAATCTTTTATATTTAAAGTTATTTAGCATAAGTTATTTCTTCATCATATGATTAGTTTATGATAATGTCTTAAGTAATGGCATTTGAAAATGTCTCAAA
>CAZBAZ010000054.1:0-5101 GCA_964490375.1 uncultured Clostridium sp. | reverse complement strand
TCTGATTGGATTCAATCTTTTTTAATCCAACCTAAAAATATTTTACACCATCCAAGGTTAAATAAACTTGCTTTTTTATGTGAAATGTGGTATAATATGCTTGATTTTTAAGGAGGGGTAAATGAAATATAGTGAAAGTGAAGAATTTTCTAAGTTAAAACGTTGCTTTGAAAAAGGTAAGATAAGTAAATGGGATGCATATAATTTATTAAAAGCAAGACGTAAAAAAGGATATATGGATTCTGCTGAGTTTTTAAAATGTCTTGGGATACTTGGTGAAAGTGTTGGATATTTTTATTCAGAGGATGAAAGAGTTTCTTGGTTTAGAAGTTGTTTTAAAGATGGAACTACTAAATATTCAGATAGTGCAGAATTCAAAAAATTATGGAGTTATTTTATTAATGGGAAAATTGATAAAGCAAATGCATTAGTTTTTTTGAATTTAAGGCATGACTGTGGTTTTTTGAGTTATGATGAATGGCTAAAATGTTCTAAGATGATTAAAAATAGTTCTATAAAAAGTCGTGGAACTTGTACAGCAAATGATTTTTTAGATATTGCTAGAAATGATATGATAGCTAATTTTTGTAATAAATTTAGTGATAAATATATACTTGATAAAATTTATGGTTCATCAAATCCTAGAAATTATAAATTTCAAGAAAATGCTAGTATAGATGAACAAATAAATAATTTAGTTTATAATTATGATTATATTAAAGAAGCAAAAAAATCAGTGAAAGAAAAAGATGACAAATTTTGGTTTTATGTTTTTTCCGCAATTTGTGCACTATCTTCAGTAACTTTTGGATATATTGTAGGAGATGGTGTAAATATGGATGAAATTATTCCTGCTTGTACTAGTTTATTTTCTTGTATATGTAGTGGAGTTTTTGCTTATGATCAGGGAACAACGCATTATGATGAAATATTTAAAAAGAAGGAGAGATAAAAATGAGATATGCTAAAGCATTTTTAAACCATAATACAGGTGTTTATGAATATGATTTAAAATGTATTGATATTCCTGTTTATAATAAAAGTTATTTTGATATTTATGATTGTCGTTTTCCAATATTATGTAGAATAATTAAACCAGGAGTATTACAAGATATTATTACTGGCGAAATAATTTATTCTACAATTACATCTGATCCTGACTATGAACTTGGTGTTTTATCATGTGAAGGTTATCTTGAAGTATCAAGTAAGTATGTACTTAATGCTTTAAAAGAATATAGAGAACTCTTTGGTTCTTATGTTTATAGAATGAATATGGTAAAGAATGATGTTTTAAGTCATAAGTCATCAAATAAAAATCTTACTAGAGTAAAGTAAGATTTTTTTATATTCCTAAAATACTGGTTGCTATATTGAAATATACAACAAGTGATATAGCATCAACTAATGTTGTAATAAATGGACTTGCCATAACTGTTGGGTCAAAACCTAATTTTTTAGCAAGTATTGGTAAGAATGAACCAATTACTTTTGCTGCACATACAACTAAAATAATGGTTAAACTAACTACTAGAGATATTTTAAATTCAATTTTGTCAATTAACATTAATTTAGCAAAATTTGTGATTGCTAGAGTTAATCCAACTAAGAAAGCAGTACATAATTCTTTAAACATTACTTTAAATGAATCTTTAAATTTAATATCATCAAGTGATAAACTACGAATTATTGTTGCTGATGATTGTCCTCCAGCATTACCACCTGTATTCATTATCATTGGAATAAATGATGTTAATATGACATAAACACTTAATGCTGATTCATAGTGTTCAATTATTTTTCCAGTGAATGTAGCTGAAATCATTAAAACAAGTAACCATGGTATTCTACTTTTCCATAAGTCAAAAACAGAAAGTTTAAAATATGATTTTTCAGTTGGAACAATAGCTGCCATTTTTTGCATATCTTCAGTTGCTTCTTCTTCAATAATATCAACTATATCATCAATAGTAATTATACCTACAAGTTTTCCTTCTAAATCTACAACTGGTACACTTGTTAAATCATAATCTTGAATAATATTCGCAACTTCTTCTTGATCAGTTAGTGTATTTACGGAATGTATTTCATCATTCATTATTTCATTTAATGGAGTATCTTCATCATTAATAACTAAATCTTTTAAACTAATTGTTCCAATTAATTTTCTTTTCTTATCAGTTACAAAACATGTATCGATAGTTTCTTTTTCATCATATTCTTTTTTAATTTTTTTAATTGCATCTTTTATAGTTATATATTCTTTAAAATCAAGATATTCTACAGTCATTATACTTCCTGCAGAATTATCTGGGTATTTAAGTAATAGATTTATATCTCTTCTAGTGTCTGCATCAACTCTTAGTAATAGTTTTTTAACTACATTAGATGGCATTTCATCTATTAAATCAGCAGCATCATCAGCATACATATCATTTATTATTTCTACTGCTTCTTTTTCATTTAATAATGAAATTATAGTTGCTTCAGTATCAGTTTCTAGATATGAAAATACATCTGCTGCGATGTCTTTTGGAAGAAGTCTAAATAATTTTAATGCTTCTTTTGTTGGTAGTTCTTCAAGGATTTCTGCTATATCATGTTCATTCATTTCATTAAGCAAATCTTTAATTTTTACATATTTTTTGTCATCAATTAACTTTTTAATTCTATCTAACATAATATCACCCCGTTTTTCTTTTAAAATTATACTATAAAATTAATAAATTGTGTCAATAATGTATAAAAATCTATTAAAAACAATATAGTCTATAGTATAATAACTCATGAAAGAGAGATATATATGAAAAATGGAATACCAAATCATGTTGCGATAATTATGGATGGTAATGGAAGATGGGCAACAAGACAAGGAATGAAAAGAACAGAGGGACATTATGCAGGATATAAGAGACTTAAAAAGACTGCACTATACATATTAGAGAAGGGTGTAAAATATTTAAGTGTTTTTGCTTTTTCTACTGAAAATTTTAAAAGAAGTCCTGAAGAGGTAAATTATTTGATGGATTTGTTTCTAAAAGCATTTAAAAGTGATAAGAAATTTTTTGTTAAAAATGACATTAAAGTTGTGTTTTCTGGAAGGGGTAAACCTTTAAGTGATGAAGTAATGAATGTTATGAAGGAAATAGAAGACTGTACTAAAGATTGTAAAAAGGGAACATTTAATTTTTGTATAAATTATGGTGGTCAAGCAGAAATAGTTGATACTACTAAAAAAATAGTTAATTTGGTACTAGAAAATAAATTGAACATAGAAGAATTAACTACTGAAAATTATTATCATTATTTATATAATGATTTACCACCAGTAGATTTATTAATTAGAACAAGTGGAGAAATAAGAATAAGTAATTTTATGTTATATAGTATTAGTTATGCTGAAATATATTTTACAAGTACTTGTTTTCCAGATTTTGATGAGAATGAATTTGATAAAGCACTTGAGTCTTATCAAAATAGAAATATTACTAAAGGAAAAGCTTAATGTTTTTCTTTTTTTTTGATAAAAAAACTTTTAATTCTTTTTTTATTATGTTAATATAGTATTAATAATAAAGAGGATGGTGTGTATGAAAAAGTATATAAGAATGGTAATAGTTTTATTATGCTTTTTACCTTTGTTTATAAGTGCAAGTACACTTAACGAGGGAAAAGCAAGTGCTGGAAATTATATAACAAAGTTTGAAAACTACAAAAAATATATACATATTCCATCAGATAGTAAATACTATGCTTATGAAGAAAGTGGGTATAATTCTACTAATGGAAATGGATTTAAGAATGGTGGGTTTATAAGTTCTTTTGAATATAATTTGTCATTAGATAATAATCTTTCGTGGTTATCTCCTGGTATAGGATATTGGACACTTTCAAAAAAAGGCGATAATGAATATTATTATATTGCTGATAAGTTGTACTCAAAAAGTGAAGATAGTACTTCAAATGTAAGAGTAACTGAATATGTAGCAAATACTTCAAAAGTAAGAGGAAGTGGAACTGTTTCAAATCCTTGGTATTTTGTAGATACTTTTAGAGTTAGATTAAGAAGTAATAATGAGAATTATGGTAATTTAGGAACTGGTAGTGATTTAGGTTCTAAGGATTTATATATAGAAAAGGGTAGTTCTAAAACAATAAGTTTTACTGCTCAACCTGGGTATACTATTTCAAGCACTAATTTAACAGATTGTTCTAAAGATTATTTTGAAATTGGTTCTGATAAACTAACTATTAAATCATTAGATAGAGATATAAGTTGTGTAATAAATTTTGAACCAAAGAGTTATACTGTAACACTAAATCCTAATGGTGGAACTTTAACTGGAAGTTCTAAAAAGTCTGTTGCATATGAAAGTGCATATGGAAGTTTGCCTACAGCAACAAAAACTGGATATACTCTTGATGGATGGTATACTGAAGAAGTAAATGGTGATAAAATTGATAGTTCTAGTATTTTAGATACTATTGGTGATAAAACATTATATGCTCATTGGACAGCAAATAGTTATACTATAACATTTAATGGAAATGGTGGAACTCCAAGTTATTCAAGTAAATCAGTTGTTTATGCTACAAAATATGGAGATTTACCAACTGCTAGTAGATCAGGATATACATTTTCAGGATGGTATACATCTGCCTCTGGTGGTGTTAAGATTACAAATGATTATATTTTTAAAGTTGGCTCAAATCAAATTTTATATGCTCATTGGACAGTTAGTGCTGTAACTGTAACATATGTTTATTCTAATGGACAAGCAAATACAACTAAAACAATAAATTATGGAGAAAATTATACATTACCTACAGATGTTACAACTCCATCATGTAATAGTTTAGCTGGTTGGTATGATGAGAGTGGTAACCTAATAACTAATAGTACTAAAATGACAAAAACTACTGCACATACTATAACTGCTAAATGGAATAGTTCTACAGTAACTGCGACTGCAAGTAATATTAAAAACTATTTTAGTTATACTGGAAATTATACTATTCTTACTGATTCTGGTGGATGGTATATTAAGTTCTTAACAAGTGGTACTTTAAAAATGAATGCTTGTATGAATGTTGATATTTC
>CAZBAZ010000053.1:0-5191 GCA_964490375.1 uncultured Clostridium sp. | reverse complement strand
GTATTGCAAGTATTGCTATTACTGCAAGTAATTCAACTAACGTAAAACCTTTTTTGTTTTTCATTATTCACTCCTAATAAATATTACTATATTTTTCTATTGTTGTTTGTATTTTTTCAATAACAACTTCTGTTTTTATTAATTTACTATTCTTTTCATTTCTAAGTTTAAATTCAACTTCACCATCTTGATAATTCTTACCAATAGTTATTCTAATTGGAATACCAATTAAATCCATATCATTAAATTTAACTCCAATAGATTCTCTTCTATCATCTAATATTGTATCTATTCCAAGTTTATTTAATTTTTCATATAATGATTTAGAATATTTATAAGCATCTTTATCATAAATATTAGCAACTACTATAGCTACTTTAAATGGTGCAACAAAGAAAGGCCAAACAATTCCATTATCATCATGATTACGCTCTACAATAGCGCTTAAACATCTCTCTAGTCCAATTCCATAAGAACCCATATGAACATATCCAAGTTCATTAACTTCATTCATATATTTTAAATCATAAACTTTACTATAAACATCACCTAATTTAAATATATGACCTACTTCAATACCATTAACTATATTACATTTACTCTTACACTTAGGACATACCATTTCATCATCAAAATATTTTAAATCAGCATATTTTTTAACTCTAAAATCAATACCAGGATTTACATTAATATAATGATAATCTTTCATATTACTTCCACATACACAATTAGACATATATCTTATTTCATTATCAGCAATTATTTCAAGTCCAGCATCAACTGGTCCAATAAATCCAACTTCAATTCCTTTGCTTTCTAATTCTTCTGTACTAGGAAATTCTATATTACTAGTTTTAAACAATCTAATAAGTTTAGATTCATTTAACTCATCATCGCCTTTTAATAGTATCATTTTATAACTATCATCAACTTTAAATATTAATGATTTTATAATATTAGTTTCACTTTCATCTAAAAATTCACTTAATTCTTTAATAGTTTTAACATTTGGAGTACGAACTAATTTTTTTTCTTTAGTTTTAACTTCTTTTTGAACTTTTAATGTTTTACCACTAGCATCTTCTAATTTACTAGCATAAGTACAATTAGTACATTTAACTATTTTATCTTCTCCATAATCACATATTACTTGAAATTCTTCACTAGAAAGTCCTTGCATACTATATGGATCACTAGAAACAACTAAAGTATCTATATTAAGTATATTAAATATATGTCTATATGCTTGAAACATCTTATCATAACTAATATCAAGTCCACCATCATCAGCATCAAAACTATATGCATCAGCCATACAAAATTCTTTTTTACGATTAATTGATTTACTTAAATCTTCATCTCTATATTTATTACTAATTTGATATAAAGTAAAATGTAAATCTTTATAACTTTTAATTTTATATCTAGCAGCATAAGCAAATAATTCTTCATGTGTAGGACATAAATTATATGTTTTACCATTCTTACTTTCTATATCAAACATTTCACTTCCTAAATATTCATGTCTATTAGAACGAACATAAAAATCACTATTTATTAAAGAAGGCATTAATACTTCATTAGCACCAATTTTTTTCATTTCATCATTAATTACATTTTTAATATTTTCAAGTACTTTAAGTCCAATTGGTAAATATGTATATATACCATAATCATTCTTAAGTAACATACCACTCTTAATAAGTAATTTAGAAGAAATAGTATCTTCATCCTTAGGAAATTCTCTTCTTGTTATAAAAAAACTTTCACTTAATTTCATTATTTCACATCCCTATTTGCAACTTTTAACATCATTTCCTGTAGTACCATTAAGTAAGCAAGTTTCACCTACTATATATGTAACAACTTTTCTTGTCATTGCTGAATTATTATCAAATCTAATACATATTGTCGCACTATTTAGTGATTCATCACTTAATGGATTTAATAATGTATCTTTTTCTTTACCAGAATCCCCTACTAAATATCCCTGTTCAATTAAATTTCTTACTTTTAAGAAATAACAACAATTTGTTTTTACAGTATCAGTATCATATGACCCATATTGTCCAGTTATACATGAATCACTTTTTTCACTACTACTGCCTTCACTACTACAGCTACATTTTGTTGTATCACTAGGTATCAAATTTAAGTGATCACTTGCCCAATCTTTAGCAGCAGAATTAATTTGATTAAATTTTGCTGCTAAACTTCTTTCTAATGTATTTTGTCTAATAGCCATAACCGCAGGAGTAACTAAAAGAGCCAATATTGCAAGGATAGCCACAACAGCTAATAATTCAACCAAAGTAAAACCATCTTTATTATTCATTATTTTAACCTCTTATCCTCTATATTAAAGTATAGCAAATTTTAATATTAATAACAATATTTTATTGAATTGATGCTTAATTTATTATATAATAAAATAGATAATAAAAAGGGAGAACATAATGAAAGAATTTGATTTTGAAAAAGTACCAATAGTAGAAATTGCTAATGAAATCTTACTTGATGGAGTCAAAAAAGGTGCTAGTGATATTCACTTTGATCCAAGAAAAGATGATATTATTGTAAGAATGCGTGTTGATGGAATTTTATATGATTATGCAAGAATTCCAGCTACTCATAAAAGAAATATGATATCTCGTATTAAAATGATAGCTAGTATGAACATAATGGAAACAAGACTACCACAAGATGGAGCTATTAAAAGTAAAATTGGAGATAAAGTATTAGATCTTCGTGTTTCTAGTTTACCTACTAATGTTGGTGAAAAAGTTGTTCTTCGTATTTTAGATTATTCAAAAAGTATGCAAGGACTTGAAACTTTAGGATTTTCAGAGTTAAATCTTAAAAGAATAATAAAGATGATTGAAGTACCTAATGGTATAGTTCTAGTAACAGGTGCTACTGGTTCTGGTAAATCAACAACAGTTTACTCTATATTACAAAAACTAAATACACGTGAAGTTAATATTATAACTGTTGAAGATCCAGTCGAAATGGATGTTGAAGGAATTAATCAAGTACAAGCTCAATCAGAAATAGGATTAGATTTTGCAAGTGTTTTAAGAAGTATTTTAAGACAAGACCCCGATATTATAATGATTGGAGAAATTCGTGATAGCGAAACAGCTAAAATCGCAGTACGTGCTTCTATCACAGGTCACAAAGTTTTATCAACTATCCATACAAATAGTGCTTTAAATACAATTGAAAGACTTACTGATATGGATGTTGAAAGATACTTAATTGGTACATCTCTAAATGGTGTTATATCTCAAAAACTAGCTAGAAAATTATGCCCATATTGTAGAAAAACAAGAAAAACTTCTGAATATGAAAAAGGATTATTTAAAAGCATACTACATCAAGATATAGATGAAATATATGATGTTAATCCTGAAGGATGTGAACATTGTTTCAAAGGATATAAAAATAGAATTGCAATAGCAGAAGTATTATTTATAAACGATGAAATAAGAGAAGCAATTACTAATGCAGAACCAAAAGAAGTTATGAGAAAACTCGTTTATGGTAAAGGTCAAACACATACCCTACTTCAAGATGGTCTTGAAAAAGTAGCACTTGGAGAAACAAGTTGGGATGAAGTTATTAAGTTAGTTGATTTAGAAAATGATTTAGCAATTCATAGAGCAATTGAAGCAGAGCTTGAAGAAGAAATTGAAGAAAGCCTAAAAGATAAAGATAAATTTCCTACTGAAGATGAATTAGTTGAAAAACTAAAAAATCAACAACCTGTTTCTAATGAAGATGAAGTAGATATGGAATTATTAAAACAATTAGAAAGTGAAGAAGCAAATCAAACAACTGCATCACCTGCACCTACTGTAGAACCAACTGTAGAAATTATACCTCAACAAGCAACTGAAACTCAAACTGTAATGTCAACTCCAGAAGTTATACCAACACCTACAGTAATGCCAATAGAAATTGCAGAAACTCAAGAAGAAAAAAATGATAATTCTTTTAACTATACTAAACATAACGATGAAATAATTGAACAATTAGATTTATAAAGAGATAAAACATCTCTTTTTTATTTTAAACTTTAAATCATATAACATATTATAATCAAAAAAATATAAATAAAGCATAAAATTAATTGGTGAATAATTATGTTTCAAACAAAACAAAATAATAGAATTAAATTAATATTTATTATTAGTTCTACTCTATTATTATTTGTATTAATAAAAGTATTTTATATAGAGGTAATTGAGTATAATAAACTATATGATTTAGCAAATGAATTATGGTCTAGAAATTTAACAGTTCAAGCAGATAGAGGAAAAATATTAGATAGAAATGGTAAAGTTATTGTAGATAATATTACTACAGTTGGATTATACCTTGTGCCATCACAAATTAAAGATAAAGAAAAAGTGAGTACAGAACTTAGTAAAATACTTAATGTAAGTTATGAAGAAATGTACAAACATATAAATAAGAAAACATCCATAGAAAGAGTTCATCCAGAAGGTAGAAATCTTAGTTATGAAATCGCAGATAAAATTGAAGAGTTAAATTTTGATGGAATTTATCTTTTAAAGGAAAGTAAAAGAAGTTATCCATATAAAGAAGTTTTATCTCATGTAATTGGTTACACTGGTATAGATAATCAAGGTTTAAGTGGTTTAGAACTTAAATATGATAAAATTTTAACTGGAAAAAATGGTAGTATAAAATATTATAGTGATGGTCATGGAAATAGACTTTCTATGTCAGAAATATATGAAGAACCTATTAGTGGTAAAGATGTATATTTAACAGTTGACTTAGATATTCAATTATCACTTGAAAATGAACTTAAAAACGCTTATGAAAAGTATAATGCTGATGGAGCTATTGGTATAGTAATGAATCCAAACACTGGTGAAATATTAGCAATGTCATCTATGCCATCATTTAATCCAGAAAACTATCAAAATTATAATGAAGAAATAATAAATAGAAATTTAGCAATATGGTCTAACTTTGAACCAGGTTCTACTTTTAAAATAATAACTCTTGCTGCTTCTATAAATGAAGGAATAGTAAATGTATTTGAAGACAAATTTAATGATACTGGAAGTATTAAAGTTGCTTCTTCTACTCTACACTGTTGGAAAAGAAAAGGACATGGTTTACAAACATACGTACAAGTAGCAGAAAACTCATGCAA
>CAZBAZ010000052.1:0-5260 GCA_964490375.1 uncultured Clostridium sp. | reverse complement strand
ACTTTTTCAGCAGTCTCAGCTTAAGCATTTCTATTTTTATGAATTAATTTAATTTGATTTTTATACATTTTATATATTTCTTCTAATGAAATATTGTTTCCTTCTAGTTTTATATCTATTGCATAATCAATAAAATCATAAATAATATTATCCATATCTAATGAGTAAAGTGATAAAGATTGAGATCTTTCTAAGTATAGTGTGCATGGATTGTTTTCTTTAATATTCATGTGTCCAATTGCATAAAAACTTATATATTCTTCTTCTGTTTCGCTTTCTTTATAATTTAATCCTAATATTGGAACATTTTTATCCTTATTTCCATTTTCTGGATTTTCTAATATTTCACTTCCCTTTGGAGCTATTAAATAAAAATTACTACTAAAAGAATTTACTTTGGTACTTTCAAACTCAATTCCAAGTTTATCATATAATAGTTCACAAATAATAGGAACTACCTCATTTGCTTTAAACATAGACATATTTTTATATTTTACTTTATGATCATAATCCATTTCTAACACCACCTTTTCCGAATTTGTAGTATAGTAAAAATATGTGGAAATGTCAATATAATATATGATAAAATGATTTAGGTGAAAGAAATGAAAGAAGAAAATATAAAAATTATTTCTGATCAAGATTCTTTAGTATTGGATTGCTTATTGATTAAACCAAATAAGGAAATTAAAGCAGTGGTTGAAATTGCTCATGGTATGAATGAGCATAAAGAAAGATATATCGATTTTATGAAGTTTTTAGCAAAGAATGGATATGCATCTTTTATACATGATCATAGAGGACATGGTAAGAGTATTAAAAATAATAACGATTTAGGATATTTTTATGAAGATAATGCTTCTTATGTTGTAGAAGATTTATGCCAAATTAATAAATATTTAAAAAATAAGTTTAAAAACAAAAAAATACTATTATTTGGGCATAGTATGGGTTCAATGATAGTTAGAAAATATATTAGTAAATATGCTCAAACAATTGATGGATTAATTGTATGTGGTTCTCCAAGTAAAAATAATGCATCTAAATTAGGACTTAAAGCTATTAAATTATTAAAATCTATTAAAGGTGAAAGATATAGAAGTAAATTTGTTAAGAAACTAATGTTTGGTGGATTTAATAAAAAAGGATGTGAACCTAATAGTTGGGTATGTCATAATAAAGAAATTCTTAAACTATATAATAAAGATGAATTGTGTCAATATACATATACTTTAAATGGATATGAAAATATTGTTAAATTAATGATAGATATATACAATCCAAAAATATATAATAGAAATAATTTAGATTTACCCATTTATTTTATAGCTGGGTATGATGATCCGGTTATTAAATCTAAAAAGGATTTTAATGAGGCTATAAATTTTCTTAGGAAAATTGGGTATCACAATATAGATAGTACTTTGTATGATAATATGAGTCATGAAATATTGAATGAAATAAATAATAGTTTAGTTTATAATGATGTGTTGAATTGGTTAAATAAGATAATTTAAAAGAGTACGTTAATGTACTCTATTTTTAATGATATTTATTATTTCGTTTATTTTTTTATTTTGATTGTTTGATTGTTTTTGGATATTTAAATATTTATTTAATAAATAATTTAAATATTCATTATACATAGTTTTATCTATGTGATTTAAACCTATTAATTCTTCTTCTTTTGATAAATTATTTTTTCCTATGGTAAATTCTATTAAATTATAATATTTATTATTTTCTTTTATTATTAATTCTTTATTTATCTTATAACCTAAATCATTCATTTTGACTCTTAAAATGTCATGGTAGTTATTTGATATAGTTATAATTTTTTTAAATTTAATATTTGTATTACTTAGTATTTCTAATATTGTGTGGGTTCCCATGCCTGAAAGTACTAGTGTATCTACTTCACTTTCTTTTATATTATCAAGACCATTTGAAACTCTTAATTCTATTAAATTATCTAAAGATAATTTTTTTATGGCTTTAGAAGCTCTATCAATGACTTTTTCACTTATATCTGATGCGATAGATTTTTGATTTCTTTTAGCAAGCATTATTGATAGTTTTGCTTGATCACACCCTACATCTACTACTCTATCATTTTCATCTATAAATGAATAAATAGATTCAATTCTATTCAATTAAGAAATCTTTTAGTTTTTTAGCTCTTGATGGGTGTCTTAACTTTCTAAGAGCTTTTGCTTCAATTTGTCTAATTCTTTCACGAGTTACTTTAAATTGTTTTCCAACTTCTTCTAGTGTATGGCTTGAACCATCAAATAAACCAAATCTTAATTCTAATACTTCTTTTTCACGAACTGTTAGAGTATCTAATACTTCTCTTAATTCATCTTTTAAGATTTCATATGTTGCGAATTCTTCTGGTGACATTGTTCTTTCATCAGCTAAGAAGTCTCCTAAATGTGAATCATCTTCTTCACCTATTGGCGTTTCTAGTGATACTGGATCTTGACTAATTTTTCTTATTTCAGCTATTTTATCTACAGATAATCCCATTTTCTTTGATAATTCTTGATCAGTTGGTTCTCTATTTAATTCTAGTGTCATTTGACGTTCAATTCTGGCCATTTTATTGATAGTTTCAACCATATGAACTGGAACTCTTATTGTTCTTGCTTGGTCTGCTAAAGCTCTTGTAATTGCTTGTCTAATCCACCATGTAGCATAAGTACTAAATTTATATCCTTTGTCATAATCGAATTTTTCTACGGCTTTCATAAGTCCAATATTTCCTTCTTGGATTAAGTCTAAAAATAGTAAACCACGTCCTACATATCTTTTTGCTATACTAACAACTAAACGTAAATTAGATTCTGCTAATCTTTTTTTAGCTTTTTCATCGCCTTCAGCTACTTTTTTAGATAATTCTTGTTCTTCTTCTAAAGTTAAAAGACTTATTTTACCTATTTCTTTCAAATACATTCTAACATTATCATTAACAGACATATCTTTACTTTCATCTGGTACATCATCAATGATTAAATCAGTTTTTAAATCGATTGGTTCGTTTCCTTCTTCATCTTCAGCTCTAACTTCTATATTGTTTTCTGATAATGCATTATATAATTTATCCAATGCATTAGCATCTAAATCTAAGTCTATTGTTTTTTTAGCTATTTGTTCATATGTCAAATAACCTTGAGTCTTTCCTGTTTTTACTAATTCTTCTATTCTTTCTTCGAATGTTTTAATATTGTTTACCATTTTAACACTTCCTTATTTATATTTTCTATTTCTTTGGCAATTTCTATTTTTTTATTGATATCTAGTGTATCATTCATTTCTTGTTTTAATTTTTTTATTTTTTCTTCTACACTATACTTTTTTATAGTATTTATATAATCATCTAATTCTTGAATTGTATAATTATCATCATTATGATACTTCATTACTTCTTTTAATGTTTCATTTATATCTTTTGATTCAGCAACATAATCAATAAAATCACTATAATCAAAGTAACCATATGTCTCTCTAAATTCAATTATTTTATGTGCTAGATTTGACATATTATCATGTATTAAATATCCCAATGTATTTTCAAAATACAGTATTACATCATCATAGTGTAACATTAAATATAATAATCTAATTTCACTTATATCATATTTATTATATCTTTTCTTTTTTATTTCTTGTTTTAATGCTATTTTAGGTTTTGTTATAGACTTTTTTATCTTTCCTTTAATAATTGATTCATCTATATTAAATTCATTTGCTAATTCTTTTATTTTAAGTTCTTTTAATATGTCATCATTTAATTCATTTAAAGTTGAAATAGCTTCATTTATATATTTACTTATATCAGTAGTATCTTTCATATTTTTATTGGATTTTAAATACTTAAATTTAAAATCTATAAAAGGTATTCTATTATTATAAGCTATATCAAATGCTTCTTTTCCTTTTGAGGAAATAAATTCATCACTATCTTTATAATCATCAAATATAATAACTGAAACATCTATATTATTTTTGAGTAATTCTTCGCCAATAGATATTGTAGCAGTTTTACCAGCATTATCTTGATCTAAATTTAATACTACTTTACATTTATATTTTAATATTTTATCTAAATGGTCTTTAGTAAATGCTGTTCCCATTAGTGCAACTACATTTTTATAGCCAATACTAGACATTCTTATAGTATCCATAAATCCTTCAGTAATAATTATTTCTTTTGACTTTTTAATATTTTGAAGAGAATTATTTATATTATAGAATGTATTGCTCTTTTTAAATATAATTGTTTCTTTAGAATTTGAATATTTAGGAAGTGTTTCATCTTTTAAATCTTCTTCTAAATATTTTCTTCCAGAAAAAGCTATTATATTATTATTCTCATCTATAATAGGAAATATTATTCTATTTTGAAATGTATCATAAAGTCTTCCATTAATATCTTTTATTATATCTATATCTAATAAATCTTTTTCATCATATTTTTTTAATAATATAGTTGAAAGTTTATTTGAGGTTGATAATCCAATATTAAATTCATTTATTATATCTTTATCTATTTTTCTTTTTGATAAATATTCTATAGCAATTTTTCCACTGGATGAGATTATGTTATTTTTGAAATATTTGTTTACTGTATCATTTATTTCATAATATTTTTCTAGTGCTGAATTTATTTTTTTAGGTATGACTGCATCCATTTTGATTCCAGCTCTATCAGCTAATATTTTCAAAGCTTCAACGAATGTTGTTCCTGTATATTTTTCGATAAATGTTATTACATTACCACTTTCTCCACAAGAGAAACATTTATATATTTGTTTGTCTGGATGGACACTAAATGATGGACTATTATCATCATGAAATGGACATAATGCTTTATTTTTATCATTTAAATCTATATAACTACCTATTACATCTACTATGTCATTTTTTGATTTTATTTCATCAATTAATTCTTTTGAAATAGATGTCATATTTTGTCCCTCCATTATTTAAATACGCAAAAACTTTTTTAAACACTACTTTTTTTTGAAATTTTTTTAATTTTTTGCATAAAATTTTGATTTTTAGTGAAATTTTTACTTTAAATCTTATTTTTTCTTTATATTAAGTATTCAATTATATAATTTTATTTTATAAAATATTCCATAAAAAAAGTGACTATATTATACAATAAAGCCACTCAATTGTCAAAATAATTAAATTCACGATGGTGTAAAATATTTTTAGGTTGGATTAAAAAAGATTGAATCCAATCAGATTA
>CAZBAZ010000051.1:0-5523 GCA_964490375.1 uncultured Clostridium sp. | reverse complement strand
TATTTGAGACATTTTCAAATGCCATTACTTAAGACATTATCATAAACTAATCATACAAAGTATAAAAGAGCATAATTTCTAATTGACAATTAAAATTAATTATTGTATACTCTTAACTATAAACAAAGACCAAGAAGAGTAATTTATGCAGTTTATTAGAGATGAAAAGTCATCGGGTGAAAGCTTTTCTTAAATGAATTAAATGAAGGTAGCTTGCGAGTTTAACATCTGAAATAGAAGTAAGATGTTACGTAATTATGCGTTAAATAAATAGAGTTTTAAATAAGGTGGTACCACGAAATAATCGTCCTTTGGTATTACCTTTTTATTTTGGAGGAAAGAATTATGAATGAAAATTTTGATGCATTTGATGAATATGCTATGAAATATGACATGAATATAAAAGCAATAGCCTATAAATACAATCATTCTTATAGAGTTGTCCATCAAGCAGAAGAAATATCAAGAAGTATTGAATTAGATGAAGAAGAAAAAGATTTAGCATCATTAATAGCTTTACTTCATGATATAGCAAGATTCGAGCAATGGAAGAAATATGAAACATTTTCCGATACAAAAGAATTTGATCATGGAGATGAAGGAGTAAAAATACTATTCGAAGATAGATTGATTAATAAATTTATTGCAAAAAAATCTGATTATGATGTTATTAAAAATGCAATAAAATATCACAATAAATATCAGATTCCAACTACCTTATCGGTAAGAGAAACGCTTCATTCGAGAATAATAAGAGATGCAGATAAATTAGATATTATTTATGCTATGAGTACAAATAAACTAATAAGTATAACAGATGATGATTCAGAAATATCAGAAGAAGTAAAAGAAGAATTTTTTAGTCATAACGAAATAAGAAAAGAAATAATAAAGTCTAAAAATGATAAAATAGTTTTAATGCTAGCTTTAATATTTGATTTAAATTATGACTATTCTAAACATCGAGTCTTAGATGAAGAATATTTAGAAAGAATATTAGAAAACTTAAATAATAAAAAAATGTTTAAACCATTCATAGATGAAGGCATTAAATATTTGAAAGGGGAATTAAAATAATATGTTAGATAAAAAATACAATCATAAAGAAGTAGAAAAAAATAAATATAAAAGTTGGAAAGAAAAAGGATATTTTGATGCAGGAGATAAAAGCAAAGAACCATTTTGTATAGTTATACCGCCACCAAATGTTACTGGGAATTTACACTTAGGTCATGCATTAAATGGCAGCATACAAGATGTTATTATTAGATATAAAAAGATGCAAGGATATGACTGCTTATGGCTTCCAGGAATGGATCATGCAGCAATTGCAACAGAAGCTAAAGTTGTTAATAGACTTAAAGAAAATGGCATTAATAAATATGAATTAGGACGTGAAGATTTCTTGAAAGAATGCTGGAAGTGGACTGAAGAACATAGAAGTAATATTCATAAGCAATGGGAAACACTAGGCTTAACAGTTGATTATAATCGTGAAAGATTTACTCTTGATGAAGGATTAAATGATGCAGTTAATGAAGTATTTATTAGACTATATAATGAAGGACTTATATATCGTGGAGAAAAAATAATTAACTGGGATCCAGTTGCCAAAACAGCTTTATCAAATGAGGAAGTTATTTACAAAGATGATCCTGGAGCTTTTTACCATATTAAATATTTTATTGAAGGAACAGAAAAATATTTAGATGTAGCAACAACTCGTCCTGAAACATTATTTGGTGATACAGCAGTAGCAGTTAACCCTGAAGATAAAAGATATAAAGATTTAATTGGAAAAAATGTTATTCTTCCAATCGTTAATAAATTAATACCAATTATAGGAGACGAACATGCTGATCCAGAATTTGGAACAGGTTGTGTTAAAATTACACCTGCACACGATCCTAATGATTTTGAAGTAGGTGAAAGACATAATTTAGAAAGAATTCTAATTATGAATGAAGATGCTACTATGAATGAGAAAACTGGTAAATATAATGGTATGACTCGTGAAAAATGTAGAGAAGAATTACTTAAAGATTTAGAAAGTGAAAATTTATTAATTAGCATTGAAAAAATGACACATAGTGTAGGCCATTCTGAAAGAACAGATGCAGTAGTAGAACCATATTTATCTAAACAATGGTTTGTTGATATGAGAGGAATGAGTAAAGATTTACTTGATGCTCAAAAGGGCGGAAATAATAAAATTAACTTCATTCCAAAAAGATTTGAAAAAGTTTTAAATCATTGGATGGAAGATTGTCATGATTGGTGTATTAGTCGTCAATTATGGTGGGGTCATAGAATACCAGCATGGTATAAAGGTGAAGAACTTAAAGTACAAAAAGAATGTCCAGGAAAAGGATGGATTCAAGATGAAGATGTATTAGATACATGGTTTAGTAGTGCTTTATGGCCATTTAGTACACTTGGTTGGCCAAATAATACAGAAGATTTAGAAAGATATTTTCCAACTGATGTACTTGTAACTGCATATGATATTATCTTCTTCTGGGTAGCAAGAATGGCATTTTCATCTTTAAAACAAATGAATAGTCGCCCATTTAAAGATTGTATTATACATGGACTTATTCGTGATAAACAAGGTAGAAAAATGTCTAAATCACTAGGAAATGGTATTGATCCTATGGATTTAATTGACGAATATGGTTGCGATTCATTAAGATATTACTTAACAACCACATCTGCAATGGGTATGGATATAAGATTTGATACTGATAAAGTAGCTTCAACTTGGAACTTTATAAATAAATTATGGAATGCAACAAGATTCGTATTAATGAAACTAGAAAACTTTGAACAAAAAGATTATAAACTAGAAAATTTAAATGAATCAGATAAATGGATTCTAACAAGATTAAATGATACAATTAAAAAAGTTACTAAGTCTATGGATAAATATGAATTTAATAATGCTGGAAGTACACTATATTCATTTATATGGGATGATTTTTGTGATAAATATATAGAAATGTCTAAATTTAGTGAATCTAATGGTACTAAGTCTACATTGCATTATGTATTAGAGTGTATTATAAAAATGATGCATCCATTTATGCCTTTTGTAACAGAAGAATTATATGGAAACTTAAATTTTAAAAATAAAGAATCATTAATGCTAGAAAGTTATCCAAAATATGATAAAAAATTAGTATTTAAAAAAGAAGAAAAAGAAATAGAAGAGTTAAGTGAGTATATAACATTATTTAGAAATAAAAAAGTAGAAAATAAAATATCTAGTGATTTCGAAGCAATAGATTATAATAGTAATGAATTACTAAACAATATGTTAAAACTTAATGATAAAGTAGTTAAAAAATCTAAATTTAATGATAAAGTAACAATAGAATTATATAATTATAAATTTGATATTTATTTTGATAATTCATCAAATAGTCTTGAAGAAGAAAAGAAAAAAGCAGAAGAAATAGCTAAATTAGAAGCATCTATTGAAAGACGTAAGAAATTATTATCAAATGAAAATTATGTTAATAAAGCACCAGAAGCTATTGTAAATAAAGAAAGAGAAGATTTAGAAAAAGAAATAGCTAAATTAGAAATATTAAAAAAATAATAAATAAAAGCTCTTAATCAAAAAATAAGAGTTTTTATTTATAAAAAATGTGTATTTTTTAAGTTTATTGTGTTATACTTACTATATCATAATAGAAGGAGAAAAGAAATGAAAAACAAATTTAAGAAACTTTTAATATCTTCATTTATATTATTGGGACTTTCTGGCTGTGTGAAGTTTAATACTACAATGGATATTAAAAAAGACAAATCAATGGATTATTCCATAATATATGGAATGACATCTACACTAGTTGGTGATCAACAAATATTATCTGATGAAGAAAAGAAAGAATTAGAATCAAAAGGATTTAAAGCTGAAGATTATAAAGATGACAAATATACTGGTATTAAATTAACTACCAGTTTTGATAATATAGATGATGTTAGTACAGAAAATGACACAGAATTTAGTTTATCAAAGGTCGCAGATAAAAGCGAAAAATTAGAAAATATGTTTAAGGTCAAAAAAGGTTTTTTAAAAAATACCTATACAGCAAACTTTAAATTTGATCAAAGTGACAGTGGAATAACAGACACAAGTATGGATGATGATACTTCATATGATGTTCAATCTGCTCCAACCACAACAATTGGTTTATCAAGCAGTGAATATGATACTTTTAAAATTGATGTAGAAAATATTTATAAACAAGCATCTACAAAGTTTGTTAGTGATTCATTAACTACTGCAACAGAAAAAACATATTGCAATAGTAATGCTTGTACAACACCAAATGAAACTGGTGTAAGTACTACAAGCAACTATATTGTTAAACTAGATAAGAGTGGAAAAATAACATATATATGTGTTTGGAATGATTCATATATTTATGAAAGAAAAGACTCTGATATTAAACTAACTGATATAAGCAATGACACAATGAAAGTAAATTCAAATGTAAAAATTACAAAATACACAGCAGGTACAACAAGTACTAAAGACACATCTTTTGCAATTACTCCAGCGTATCAATCTCTACAAACTGTTGAAGAAGAAAACGATGATGATAGTTTATTTGAAGATTCAATGATGGAAGCCATGATGACATCTATGGATTTAAAATATATTGTTAATCTTCCATATAAAGTTGTTAGTTCAAATGCTACTCAAAAATCAAATGATGATAAAACATTAACATGGGATTTAACTTCTTTAAAAGAAAATGAAAATGTTGAATTCGAATTCTACATTTATAATACAACAAATATTCTTATAGGAGCTGGAATTATAGTAGTAATTTTAATAATTGTTATATTGTTAATAGTTAAATCAAAAAAATCTAAAAAAGAAAAAATAGAACCAATTAACAATGCAGAAACTAACAATAATATTCAAACACAATCACAAAATACATCTACTACTGTAAATGAATCAACTGTTTCTCCTGAAACAAACATTGTTTCAAATGAAGTAAGTGATTCAATAAATAGTGTAGTTGGTTTAACAGAAAAACCAAGTCAGCCTGAAATTGTATCACCTGCTGCACCTGTTGTAAGCGATGTTACTGCACCAGTAGTTGATGCACCAACTATAGATACACCTGTAACTGAAGTAGCAGTTCCACAAGCTCCTGTAGTTGAAACTGTGCAGACAGTTGATGTTCCAACTGTTGAACCAATTGTTGAAGCACAAACTCCTGTAGTTGAAAATGTTGCACCTGTTATGCCAACACCAGCAGAGGAACCTGCTCCAGTTGAACAAGTTGTAAGTATTCCTGAAGCAAATGTAGTTGAACCAGTTCAAACAATTTCTGAAGTTACACCAGTTACTCCAGCAGAACCAACAATTGCTCCAGTGTCACCGGAAACGCCTGTTCAAACTGAACAACAAAACATAATTCAATAAAATAAAAAAACAATCATTTCAGTAAATAAGAGTAAATAATTTTAATTATTCAAAATTAGATAAAATACATAAAA
>CAZBAZ010000050.1:0-5768 GCA_964490375.1 uncultured Clostridium sp. | reverse complement strand
GTGAGGAAGCACAAAAAGAAGCAGAAAATAAAGGACTTAGTGGTGAAGAAAAAGATAAGTTTGTTGATGAATATATTAATGATAGAATAAAAGAATTTGAAAATAATAAAGATAGTTATAATGTTGATGTTGAAACTAACGTTAGCGAAACAAATTTAAATGGTGAAGTAGTTAATGGCAACAAAGCAAATACAAATACTGTATCTAACAATGCAAATAACGTTAATTATACCAATACTAATACTAATGCTACTGCTACTGTTAATACAAGCAATAATAATACTAATACTGATGTTAATGTTAAATCAAATACTAATAGTAATATAAATAATGCCTCAACTCAAACTAAACCTTCTGAAGATACATATATAGTTCAACCGGGAGATACATTAGGTGACATCGCGAAAAAATATGGAATGGATTATAATGACATTGCAAAAGATAATAATATTTCTGATCCGAATTATATATTACCTGGACAAAAATTAATTATTAATAATAAAAATGATATATTGTAAAATTTGATAGATAAAAATATTTGAATATTTATTTAAAATAATATATTTAAGAGATAGCAAAAAGTGCTATCCTTTTTTAATTAATTAATTTTTTTAATCATATATTTTTTATAGTTTTTTTGTAAGTTTATATGTTATAATTTTGATATAAGAATAGGATGTGTAAATTATGGATTTGAGTAATCTGTCTCAAGAAGATATAGATAGTATTAAAAATCAATTGGCTCAAATTGAACCTGGAACAGAAGGGACTGTTAAAGTTGGTAGTGGTGATAGTGAATTTCGTGTTTATATGCCAAAAGAAGTTAACTATGATACAGGCATTCAAATTGCTGGTAGAGGTGGTGGAGGAGTTAGTGATTGCAATGAGGTATTTGATCATGTAATTGATGAACAAAGCAATACAATTATCTTATCTCCAATTCATTTGGGCAATACTGATGATTGGATGACAAAAGGTTTAGATGTTATTGATTGCATTAAAGATAGTAATCCTTGTATAGCTGATACAACTGTTGTTTATCAAGGATATAGTGCTAGTTTTGGAAATACAATACATTCTGTTGCTGCTAATTGTACGGAAAGGGGATACAATTTTATTCCTGTTTTAATGGAACCAAGGGATATATATAATAATGTTGAACTTACACAAGAAGAAATAAATAATTTAATAAAAACAAATACACCATTAGTATATTTTGATACTAATCCTGATGTATTTAATGGAGATGTTTTTAAAAGAGCTCAAAGCGATATCTCCGAATTTGCTAAACAAGGTTTGACTGTTTATTATATTGAATATACTGCTCAAAAAGATAATGGAGATTCTCATGGTTTTGTTAGAACTATAAATGCTGAAAGTGAGTTGTGGGGTCTTAGTAATGGAACTTTTGATATACTTGGATTACCTACTGAAATTACGCATGATGGTAAAGAATATCAAATGTCATATAAGCTTTATAAATTTGATGAAAATGGTGAAAGAGTATTAATTACTGATCCACATGAACAAAGAATGGCATTTTGTGAAATTATGTATGGAAATAATACAATTTTTGATTTATCTGATGTTACTCGTATGTCAAATTATTATATTAAGCAATCAATCTCTTATGGTAAAAATATTAAACTTTCTATTTCATCAATTAATGATATTATGGATGAATTCTTAAGTACTGATGCAGGATTTTTAGCTGATAAAATTAATTCAATTATATCTGTTATTAATAACACAAAAATAAGGGATTTGGTTATTGCAAATGATTACGTTAGTACAACTAGTTCACCTAAAATACAAGATATTAAAATGTTAGAATATAAAGTTAATACTTTGCAGATACTTGATAACGTATTATCATTTACAAAACAGGCTATGGATGCACAATTAAAAATACAAGAAACAGAGAGAGACATAAATAATGAAGCAGCTAATTTAGGTGGAACAGAAGCCAGTGACTTTAGTGAATTGACTGGTGCACTTGCAGGTTTACCTTTTACTATTGACCCTACGTTGTCTGATGAAGAACGTGCAAGTGAATTGGAAAGATTAACAGATTTAACATATGAAAACTTATATGGGGAAGATGCTCGTAATGCAGCAAGTGAAAAAGGCTTAACTGGAAGTGAAGCTGATGAATATGTTAATAATTATTTAGATGCAGTAAGAGAAAATTATGAGAATATTATGAGTAATACTGACGTTAATGCTAATGTTGATAGTTCTACTGTTACTGAAACATCAGTTGGTGATAATTAATTAAATATTAAAAATTTGTCAAAATAAAATCCCAAAAGCGGGACTTTATTGTTTCATATAAATTATAAGATTTATTTCTTATAATTTTTTATTGAATTGTTAAACTTTGTCATTTCTGTTTCATATTTATTGTTTTTTGGCGTGTAATATTTTCTTCCAATTAAATTATCTGGCATATATTGTTGGTCTACCCAATAATTAGGGTAGTTGTGTGGGTACTTGTAATTAGGTGATGTTGTCTTTATATTTTCTGGTATTCTTCCAACATTACCCATATTTATATCATTTATTGCAGTTGTTATTGCAATATCTGCAGAATTACTTTTTGGGCTTAGTGCCATATCTATTATTGCGACGCTTAGAGGTTTTACTTGTTCTGGGTAACCAATTCTCTCACTTGCTTCTATAGCAGCTACTACTTTAGGCCCTATGCTTGGATTTGCTAGTCCTATATCTTCATATGCAATTACTAGCATTCTTCTATAAATCGAATCATAGTCACCGCTTACTATTAATCTTCCTAAATAGTGAAGGGCAGCATCTACATCACTTCCTCTAATACTTTTTTGAAATGCTGATAGCATATCATAGTGACCATCTTCATTTTTATCAGTGAAGAATGATGGCGTATTATTTGTTTTCTTTATATTTTCTATTGTGACTTCTTTATTGTAACCATAATAAGTAAATTCTACTAAATTATATGCATATCTAATATCACCATCTGATAGAGAAGCAATATATTTTATAGTTTTGTTGTCCATTATTATATCTGGTAAAACTTCTTTTACACGTTTTAGCCCTTTTTCTACATCTTTTTCTGTAAGTGAATGTAATTCTAATAATTGACATCTACTTCTTATTGCAGGATTAATTGAATGATATGGATTAGAATTTGTAAGACCTATTAAAGTTATTAAACCACTTTCAATGTAAGAGAGTAGTATATCTTGTTTATCTTTATTCATTCTATGAATTTCATCTACTATTAATATAATGCCATTATAAAGTTTTGCTTCTTCAATAACAACTTCAAAATCTTTTTTTGAATTTATAGTTGCGTTAAGAATTCTATATCTTTGATTAAATTCATTCATTAATGCAAGTGCAATAGTTGTTTTACCAATACCACTTTTACCATATAAAATTATATTAAATAACTTTTTTTCTTTTACTAAATTAGTTAATATTTTATTTTTACCAATTAAGTGTTCTTGACCTAAAACATCTTTAAGATTAGTTGGTCTTAATTTATTTGCAAGTAGTTCCATATAAATCACCTTTCATTATTTTATCAATAATAACTATAAAATTAAAGTCTAATTTTTTTAATATTATGTAAACTTATGTAAAAATGACTATAAATATCAAAAAAAATATAATATAATTGTCATGTATGATAGATATAGAGAATAAAGAATTTGTAAGTGACTTTAATAATTATTTATTAATTGATAAAAATTATTCTAGTAATACTGTTGAATCTTATATGAGAGATATAAGATATTTTTTAGAGTATACTAATAAAAATATAATAGATATTACCAAAAAAGATATTGATAATTATATATTACATTTACTTCCAAGTAAGAATGATAGTTCTATTAATAGAAGTATTGCAAGTATTAAGAGTTTTTTTAAATTTTTATCTCTTTATAAAGGATTTGTTAATGTTAGTGAAGATGTTGAAAGTTTAAAGAGAAAGAAGAAACTTCCTAATTATTTATCTATTGAAGAAGTTGATAAGTTATTAGATATAGAAATTAAAGATGCTTTTGATTATAGAAATAAAACTATGTTAGAAGTTTTATATGCGACTGGTCTTAGAGCTAGTGAACTTGTTAATTTGGATATAATAAATGTTGATTTAAAAAATATGGCTATTAAAGTTTATGGAAAAGGAAGTAAAGAAAGGATTGTTCCATTATCAAAGATTGCTGTTAATTATTTAGATATGTATATTAGTAAATATAGGCAATTATTATTTGTTAAAAATCAAAAGCCTACTGATTCATTGTTTCTAAATAATCATGGTCAGAGAATGACTAGACAAGGTTTATATAAAATAATTGGCCAAGTTGCTTTAAAACAAAATATTGATAAAGAAATAACTCCTCATGTTTTAAGACATAGTTTCGCTACTCATATGATAGAGTGTGGAGCAGATATTAGAAGTGTACAGGAACTACTAGGACATGAAAATGTTGTTACTACTGAGATATATACTCATTTAGCTAATAATTTTATAAAAGATAATTATAATGAATATTTTAATAGAAGTAAGAAAGAAGGTAATGTTAATGTTTAAGAGAATATTTTTAGTTGTTATGGATAGTGTTGGTATTGGTGAAGCAGATGATGCTAGTAAGTATGGTGATAGTGGTGCTAATACTTTGCTTCATACTATTGGGGACTCTTACAATTTGGATGTTTTAGAAAAAATGGGACTTACAGAATTAATTGGTAAACACGTAGAAGGTACTAGAGGTATTTATATGAAAGCTAAACCTATTAATTTAGCTAAAGATACTTTAAATGGACATTATGAAATGATGGGAACAGTATGTAAAACTCCTTATAAAACTTATCCTAATGGATTTCCTCTTGAGTTAATTTCTAAGATTCAAAAAGTTACTGGTAGAGATGTTATTGGTAATTGTGTTGCTAGTGGTACTGAAATTATTAAAGATTTAGGTGAAATGCAAATGAAGACTGGAGCACTTATTATTTATACATCTGCTGATTCAGTTTTACAAATTGCTGCACATGAAGATATAATTCCTGTTAATGAATTATATGATATTTGTGAAAAAGTTAGAGAATTAACTAAGGGAGATGAGTATAAAATTGCTAGAATTATAGCAAGACCTTATATTGGAAAGCCTGGTAATTTTACTAGAACTCCAAAAAGACATGATTATGCTTTAGATCCTCCACTAAATGTTATAAATTTACTTGAAAAGAATGGTGTTCATACTACTGCTATTGGAAAGATATCTGATATATTTAATGGTAAAGATATTACTACTTCTATTAAAACAAAAGATAATATTGATGGTATGATGAAACTTATTGATTTTGCTAAAGCTGATTTTGAAGGATTTGTATTTGGAAATTTAAATGATTTTGATATGTTATATGGACATAGAAGAGATAGAGAAGGATATAAGAAAGCTTTAGAAGAATTTAATTATTATTTGCCTATATTACTTAAGAATCTTAAGAAAAGTGATTTGTTAATTATTACAGCTGATCATGGAAATGATCCAACATTTAAAGGTACTGATCATACTCGTGAAAATGTTCCAGTACTTATGTATTCTCATTTATTTAAGAAAGGTGTTAGATTGCCTGATAGAGATACATTTGCTGATGTTGGAGCTACAATACTTGATAACTGGGATATTAAGAATGAACTTGGTATTGGTAAATCTATATTTAAAGATTTGGAAAAAAATAATGAATAAAGTATGTTTTATGCATACTTTTTTGTT
>CAZBAZ010000049.1:0-5946 GCA_964490375.1 uncultured Clostridium sp. | reverse complement strand
ATCAATACTATTTACTTTTGTAATCATTTATATTCACCTTCTTTAATATAAAAAATTATATGTTTATTATATCATACAAAAAGACATTTCTTATCAAAATGCCTTTAATTTGTATTTATTTTCTCTTAACATATTTGGTCTATCATAAATTATCACTCTTGAGGAACTTCATGTACTATTTGTCTATGGATGCATCTTTCTTGTGGACATTCATATATTGGAGAACACATTGACATATTTTTTATCTTGCATTCATTGTTTTTAGAATCAGAAGATACTTTTAATTCTGCAGTTCCTTCTACTGTGTATCCTTGATACATACCCATACTATCTAACATAATAAACAACTCCTTTTCATAGTTATTTTATGTTATTTAATTAATATTGCTTGGGTATATAAAAGAACAAGATTTTATTCTTGTCCATTTTTCAAATATTCCATTAGCCTTTCATAGACATCCATTTTTAATCCTGGTGTAACACTTGTAATGTTTTGTGGAATTCCACTTATATTAATTTTACTAACATCATAATTACCACCTGTTGTTCCAACTCTAAATCCATATTTTTCCCAAGCTCTTTGACTTACCACTTTATCATCAAAAGCCTTAATTAATTCTTTTCCTTCTTCAGTTAAAGCTGCAATACAGTGTGAATTCCATATAGTAGGAGTTGGATATAAAATAACAACATCATCTTTTACTTTATTCCATCCATCTACATTAGAATTTGAAAAATCAATTATACTTTTTTCATAATCAACAATTATTGGAAGTGAACCCATTCCAGTTTTTAAGAATTTTGAGAATAAATCAGCTGGTGTATTATTCATATATCCTGATTTATCATAGAATTTTTTTAATTTAGGAAGTGACTCTTCAATATTAGTTTCATTAACATCTCCTCCTGCCATTATAGATAATAATAATCCATAATATGTAGCACCTGGACTTGATGATACTGGATCTACTGAAGCAATATTTATTGAACCATAAATATCTAATCCTAAATCACCCCATTTTTTGCCTTCTAATATATAATTGATTAATTTATTCATATCAGTAATATAATAAACATTATCTTTTATAGTAACAATATTTTCTTTTATTAATGCATTAACTACTGGTTTCCAACTATACATTACAATTGGAGTATTTAAAATTAATCCACCATCTAAAACAGTATATCTTTTAGCTTCTGTTCCTTCAGCTTGTGTTTTATATTCATTATAGTATCTTTCATCTGAGAAGAATATTACATCATACATAGTTCCATCTTCTCTTCTAACATCAACTTTAACAGTTTTACCATTGCTCCATACATCTTGAACAAACTTAAACCTATAATCATCTTCAAATACTTTATTGATTTCTTCATCAGCAAGTAAGTCTTCTTTACCACCACCTACTGCTCCATATAATTCAGTTACATTTTTTGAAATTCCATCTTTATTCTTTACTAGAACTGCTATTATTATAATTGCTAATAAAATAACAGAACCAATAATAATTGATATTAATTTCTCTTTTTTCATTTTTTCTTCACTTCCTTCTTTTCATCAAAATCCAAATCTAAAGACTTTTCAAAAACCTTCATTTCAAAGTTAAATGCTTTATCTTTAGATTTTATAATTTCTCCTAAAAGTCTTTCAAATTCTTCAGTTACTTCTTTTATATAAACTGACATTTTTAATATTAATTGATTTTCAACAAATGTTTTTTCTTCTTTACTTTCAGCATTTATATATTTAGTAACTATTTTATTTGTGAAAGGTAAATAATAATCTAAGAAGTTATATATTTTAGTTGCATTTGTTGGTTTGGTATTTAAATGTTCTGTTATTTTTTGTGATACATTAACTATTTTAGCAAGTTTTTCTTTTATAGTTTTATCATTTATTTTTTCTTTATAGTCATTTAATTTAGACATTTCAAATTGATATCTTGCTAATGCTTTAGCGTCATATATTCTAATATCTCTACTCTTAAATAAGAATATTCCTGCTATATATACTCCTATTGTAAATAATAATGATATGATAAAATAAAAGTCTAAAACTGAATAGAATATTATAAATGAAAGTCCTGATAGAAATGCTGAATAAACATATCTTTTTTGTATATTAATCATTAGTTATAGCTCCTTACTTCTTTAAATGCTGATAGTAAATTAATTCTTCCATCAAATACTTTTGCATTTGATAATTTAGCTATTTCGTATAGTTCACTACTTTCTGCATTTCCAAACATAATACTATAAATTGGTATCTTATCATCTGTCATATAATATTCTTCAAGATCGTTATATGATCCCATATTTGAATGTCCATCTGTCATTAATATTACTGTTTTTGTATAATCATCACTATAATTATATAAGACTTTTAATGCTTGCATTGAACAATCATAAATATTTGTTCCTCCATATGGTGATAGTGTTGATATATTTTTTATTAAATCATTTGTATCTTTTCCATTATCAGTATTCCATAGGTGTTGAGTATAATCACTAAATGGTAAAACATATATTCTATCTTTACTTGAAAATTGTATTTTTTCTTTAGATGCTTCATCATAATTTAATATGAAATTCATTGCTTCAGTTAATTCACTAACTCCATCTCCATACATACTACCAGAATAATCTAAGCAAAATGCTGTTACTGATGGTTTTCTAAATTCTTCTATATAAAGATTTAATGCTTTATTCATTACTGCTTTTGAAGGATATTTAAGTGAATTTAAATACTTACTTGTATCTATTCCCCATTCTTTTTTAAATGAAGATGCATCAGCATTTTCTTTTACTCCACCATACCATGTTCTTTTACCAAGTTTTTCCATTGATTCTTGACTTTCACTACTTAGTAAATAACTTTGTAGTTTTAAGAAATTATCAAGTTTATCTTGCTTAGAATCAATATATGCGAATGGTGAATCGTTTATTGATACTCCATCTACTGGATATATTAAATATAATGGTTCTTTTCCTTCTTGAGTTAATCTTTTATTTATACTTATTAGTGATGATTCTGTAGCTATTACTGCTTCATATTCATCACTATTTAAAAACATATCTTCTAAAAAAGCATCAGTTCCTGAAACTCTTGATACTCCAGAAAATAGAGATATTAAATCATTTTTTAAAGTTTCATTATCAAGCATTTCACTTGTAAGTGTTTCTGGTGAACCGGCGAGAGCATTTAAGAATCCTAAATATGCTGTTAAACCAGTATTAGTTTTTGTTACAGATGACATAACATAATTTAGTTTTTTAGATTTTATTGCATTTACAATATCTTTGTTATATACATCATTATTAGTAAAACCTAATGATTCAGCTTTACTCTTTTTAATACCAAATACTATTGGATTAATACTTACTGATTTAGAGTTTGAAACAGTTATATCATCTAACATATATAACCATGTTGAATTACTCATCCAAACTGCATCATATTCACTACTATTTTCTTCTAATTCGTCTATTGCTTCTAAATCATCTTTATATTCCACTATTAACTTAATTTTTTCTGATTTAGCATATTGTTCTAATTCATCCATAAACTCTTTATTATCAGGATTTGATAAAATAGTAAAATATTTACTTTTCCATGTACTCTTTATTGTCTTATCTATTTCAGTTATTTCAATAAAAAATATAACACATATAAATATCAAAATTAATTTCCACATTTTTTTCATTTTATCAACACCCTACTCTCATATTAAGTATAACATATAAGAGTTTTTTAGTAAATTAAAAGATTAGGTAAACTAATCTTAAAATTTAAAATTTCCAAATTTTCCACTATTCATTTGTTTCATCATTTTTTTCATTTGTTCAAATTGAGTTAATAGTCTATTAACGTCTTCTACTTTTTGACCACATCCTTTAGCAATTCTTTGTTTTCTACTTGCTTTTATCATATCTGGATTACGTCTTTCTTGTGGTGTCATTGATAAAACAATTGCTTCTGTACGAGCCATTAATTTAGGATCAACTTCTACTTTGTTTAATCCCATTTTGGATGCCCCAGGTAAAAGTTTAAGAATGTTTTCTAGTGGTCCTAATTTTTTAATTTGTTTTGTCGTAGTTAAGAAATCTTCTAAATCAAATTTTCCTTTTTGCATTCTTTTAGCTGTACTCATCATTTCTTCATTATTAAGTTCAGCTTCTGTTTTTTCGATTATTGATAGTAAATCTCCCATTCCAAGAATTCTATCTGCGATTCTTTCAGGATAAAATTCACTTAAACCATCTAATTTTTCTGAGTCACCAATTAACTTAATTGGAATGTTAGTTAGATGTCTTAATGATAAAGCAACTCCACCTTTAGTATCTCCATCCATTTTTGTAAGAACACAACCGGTTAATTTAAGTTTATCATTAAATCCAGTAATTACATTAATAGCGTCTTGTCCCATCATTGCATCAATAACTAATAATTCTTCATGTGGTTTAATTGTTTCTTCTATTTTTACTAATTCGTCCATTAATGCTTCATCTATTTGTAAACGACCTGCAGTATCTATTAAGATATAATCATATCCTTTACTTTTAGCATATTCTATACCATTTTTTGATATTTCTATGGGATTTCCTTTTCCTTCTTCATAAACTTCAATATTTAATTGTTTACCAATACTTTTTAATTGATCAATTGCTGCTGGTCGATATACATCACATGCGATAAACATAGGTTTTTTATGATGTTTTTTACGAACCATATTACCTATTTTACCAATAGTAGTAGTTTTACCACCACCTTGAAGTCCTACTACCATAACTATGGTAGGGTTTTTGCTTACTTCAAGTGGACTTGCATCCCCACCTAATAAATCAACTAACTCATCTTTCAATATTTTTACAAACATGTCTCCAGGCTTAATACTTTTTCTTACTTCTTCACCAAGAGCTTTTTCTTTTACATTATCTATAAATTCTTTTACTATTTTAACATTAACATCTGCCTCTAATAAACAAAGTCTAATTTCACGAACTATTTCACTAATATTATCTTCATTAATTACACCTTTTGATTTAATGTTACTAACTACTTTTTGAAGTCTTTCACTTAAGTTTTCAAACATTTTTATCACCTGTAGATTATTATAACATAAAGAAAAAGAAAATGCATTTTATTGTGCATTTTCTAGTTCTATTACATCATTTTCATGTGCCATATATACTTTATCAAATATAGTACTTGTTTCTTTTAAATATAAATTTTTTTCATACTCTGGCCAAGTGTGAGTAAGTAATAATTTTTTAACATTTGAAGTTTTTGCAATTGTTGCTGCTTCTTTTGCGTCTAAATGATATTTACTTTTATTTGAATCTGTACTTAAGAATGTACTTTCACATATAAATAAATCAGCATTTTTACAAAATTTACTATACTCATCAATATTATTGTATCCCATGTCACCACTGTAAACTAATTTAGTATTATTATCTTCTATGCAAACGCTAAAGTTCTCAATTGAATGAAAAGTCTTAATAAAACTTATCTTATATCCACAAATATATAACTTAGTTTCTTCATTATATGTGTAAAGATTAAAAATACCATCATGATTATTTTTAATTAGCTCATAATCATAAATAGTATTCTTATCATTTGTTTCTGGAATATAAATATTAATACTAACTTCTTCGCCTAAATTTTTGTAACATAAACTTGCATAAAGTATTGCAAATAAATCAGTATAGTGATCTTTATGATAATGAGAAATTATTATATTTAGGTTATGAATATCTTCTGGAAAACTCATATTTCCTGAAGAACCAAATCCACAATCTAATAATATTTTTCCTTCACTATTTTCAATTAAATATCCAGGACAATTAAATTCATTTTTACAATATGGTGAAACGCTTCCTAATACTTTTAGTTTCATCTACCAATTTCCATATCTTCACCATATGTATGAACTTTTTCTA
>CAZBAZ010000048.1:0-6108 GCA_964490375.1 uncultured Clostridium sp. | reverse complement strand
GAAGATCAAGAAAAAACTGAGAATGCTCTTAGAACCATTATTTCAGAGAAAAATGCAGAACTTAAAAAAAGTAGAGAAGAGTTAAAAAAACAAAAAACTAAACTAAATATAGAACATGCAAAAATTTTAAAAGAAAATAATGTAGATGTTCAAATTATTTCTAACACAACAGGTTTAACTCTAAAAGAAATAGAAAATTTATAAAAAAGTTATTGCGTATTTAATTAATGAAAAGACAAAATAAAATTTGTCTTTTTAAATTGAACGTTAATGATACTATAAGAATGTAGGAGAAATATAATATAAAAATATTATTATTTAATGACAAAAAAAGAAACCGATTATGGTTTCAAAATATCATGGTTAGATTCCATTTACACAGAATTTTTTACACACTCAGAGTGTGTGTAAGAGTCTTAATTATTCCTAATTGTTTGTCTTTTCAATATAAAAGAAAATTTCTTCTCTTTAATTCATTTTAACTTTAATAACTATATCACTTACCATATCAAGAATTGTATCTTTGTGAATGCTTTGACTATAAAAATGATATGTACTATAGTCATAAATATCTACGTTTTGATTGGTATCAACGTCAACAAATTGCAAAGTCTTATTATTATCACTAGCAAATGTTCTAATTTCATTAACACTATAAGTAGATAGGTTAGGCATAGTTTTTATTTTTTCTTGTGTATATTTGCCCTGACCAATAATTGTACTTTCATATGGTGAATTTAAGTCAAATGAGATACTTTTAATTAATGTATATTTACTTTTACCTAAATTAATATTCATTTCATTCTTTATGTCAGTAATACTTCCTGTATATGGAATAGTAACTGCAGGATATGATTTTGAAGAAGGCTCATATACTGTTCCCCATGCATTATAACCTTTAAGCTGTAATCTTTGTACATTTACAAGATCAGTTGTATCAGAAATAACTAATGATTTAGCCAAACTATATAATGATAATACATCATCTGTAGTAACATTAGTTTGAAAATTACTACTTATTTTTTCAAGTATACTAACAGCTTGATTTGGATCAGTTAATTTTGTGGCAGCTTTAACTATACCCATAATAACTTTCATTTGATTTTTTCCTCTTTGATAATCATTTCTTACGCCTTCAGTATAAGTAGGGCAATACTGTTGCATTTTTTTAGAATCTTTTGCACTATGTCTATTTCTAGCTAAAGCCAATGCTTGTTCACCATTCAAATGTTGTTTTCCTTTTTCTATATATTGTGTATTTTCTCCCCATTTTCTACTGCTATTCTGTTCACATAAAGAATATGGAACATCAATATCAATTCCCCCAACAGCATCTACTAGTTGAACAACACCTTTAAAGTTAATTTTAGCATAATAATCAATATCAATATCAAATAAATTTTCAATTGTTTTAACAGCACAACTGCTTGAGCTTCCCCATGTTGTGGTATTAATACGCCTATAAGCATTACCAGAACAAGCTGTCTTTAAATACATGTCTCTTGGAATAGAAGTAAGAGTAGCTCTAAGCGTACTTGGGTTGAATGTTACAAGTAACAATACATCAGCATTATATCCAGAAGTAACACCATCTTTTGAAGAATCAACTCCTATTAATAGCATAGTAAATGGCTTATTTAAAGAAGAAGTTTCACTTTTTATATCATCCTCATTTGAAATATATTCTTTAGATGTCTCATATAAAACAACTGTTTCTTCTTCAATATTTTCATATCCTTCTAATGTATAAAACATATCAACATAATTTGAACTAAAAAATGCAGCATCAATTTCTTTATTTTTTAATGCATGAAGTAATTCCATAGTTGAATTATATTTTATTATAGAATTATTGTTTTCTAGTTTCAAGTTTTCAATAATTTCATTAGGAAGAACATATCCTTCAATATCGTTTTCATCTTCAATAATACCAATTTTATTATTATTTAAATCTTTATATGTTTTAAGTGTTTTATCATAACTAACTAAACTACTATAATACATATTTTTATCTTTATTATAAGAATTTAAAGTAACGTATATTTTATTTAAATAATAAAACCCAGTAAATTCTATTCCCACAATTAATAATGTAAAAACAATTAGTGCTACAAAAGACTTAGTATTTTTCTTTTTAATGCTATTTAATAATAAATAAGAAAGAAGTAAGAAAAAATAAATCAATATAATAGTTCCAAATATCCTATAAAATGTCTCAACACCTTTATAAAGAACTAAAGCATATATAATAAAACCTAAACCTAGTAATTGTAATACAATAAGTAAAATTGTAACTAAAGCTCTAAATAACTTTTTCTTTTTCATAAATATCACTTTCTATTCATCATCTTTTTCTGTTTTTTTATCTTCAATATTTTTCTTTTTATTATTTTTTTCTTTTTTATCTTTTTTTATTCTTTCTTCTTCTTTGTTCTTCTTTATATCTTTTTCAATATCTATCATTATCTTTTTCCTTTTTTTGTCTTTTTTAATCTTAGAAAATAACATACATATGAGAATTAAAACAACAGCACAAGATTCAGCAAGTAATATAAATATTATTTTCTTATAGGAATCAGATTTTTCTTTATATAAGTTTTCAAATTCACTTGAGTAAGTTATTAATGTATTTAATTTTTCATCATAGATATAATAGTCATCTTTACCATCATCTAAATTTCTTGCATGAATGATAGAGTAGTTACTATTATCAGTTTTCATAGCCTGAAATTCAATATCATTTATTTTTACAGTATTTTTTTTATATGAAATCCCAAAATCTTTATCTATGTCTAATGGATATATTTTTATTTGATTTAGTTTTACTTCACTATAGAAACTATATGTATTATTTTTTTCATCATATAAGAATAGATTAATATCTCCATCACTATTTTTTAAGCCAACAAGAGTAAAATTATTAACTTCATTATAGAATGCTGGAATTTTTTGATCATTTATTGTTATTTCTTTTTTTTCATAATCACTTGGACATTCTAAATTACTTTCTCTTTTAACAACTACATATTTATTATTATCTATTTCTACTTCAATTGGATTAGGGTCAATTACATTAATGGATAATGTATATGTTTTAGTGCTTCCATTTTCAGCAGTAACCACAATCTTTATTTTATTTTCACCTTCAGAAATATCATGATTACCACAACCGCTTACAGAAGCTTTACTGTCAGTTAGTGAACATTTAATATTTACTGATGTAGTATTACTATCTGCATTAGCTGTATAATTTAATGTATCACTTTTAAATGAAGGACTTAATTCTAATCCATCAATGCTTAATGATTTTAATGTATTTACTTTAGAGTAGGAAGCTTCAAGTTCAGCTTGTGTAATTACTTTAATTGTTTTACTTCCAATTGATAAAGATAACTTTGATTCATCCCATGCAAGCGCACCAGCACTTTTAACACTTATATTACTGCTTCCAGTACCAATTGCCTTGAACTTATATGTATAAGATTTAGATTTTATTTTTCCATCTCCAACATCAGCAATAGATGATTCACCAGAAATCATTTTGAATTTTTTAGAGTCATAACTAGGTGTAAATTCCCAAGAACCAAGTAATCCACTAGAAGATATTTTTATTGTTACTGTAAATTCCTTTCCAACAACTATTTTACTTGTACCAGATGTAACACTAATTGATGCAGAAGTAGCATTAACAACTAATGTACCACTTATCATAATTAGAGTACTAACAATAATCAAATTTAAATATTTAAATATCTTTTTCATTTAATCCTCCTTATAAAGATTGAACGCCTTTAATATGCTTTTGTATTTGTAATAAATCAAGAATAGTAACTTTACCATCACCAGAAGTATCTCCTGCGATTAAATATTCACCACTTAATGTACTAACACCTTTAATATGCTTTTGAACTTGTAATAAATCAAGAATAGTAACTTTACCATCACCAGAAGTATCTCCTTTAACAGATAAAGTATATGTTTTAGATTCAATACTTGTTTCAATTTGTATTTTAAATCCTGTACCAATTATTGTATTATCATTAACACTGTTATTTTTTGAATCAGTTATAGTAACACTTTTAGCTCCGGATTTAAATAAAGTAGTTCTTAATGTAGCAACATTTGTTTGATTTTTTAATTTAGTAGCATAATTTTCATTAACACTTAAACCAGCATTTCCTATAACTTGCTCACAAGTTGTTGTATCATCAACTTTATGTACTGATAAAGTGTATTTTTTAACTTCACCACTTTGTGCTTTTACTGTTATTGTTAAATCACTTTCATCGGTTAGCAATTCAATTTCACCGTTTCCAGTTATAGTAGCTAAACTACTACTTGACACTGCAATTATATTTATTTTTGTTGTATCTTTTGGAATATATACATCATATGTTAAAACATCACTATCAAAAATAGGGGTTATATCAAAACCTTCTACAGAAAGATTTGATAAGTCATTATTAGTATCTCCTGAGTTAGGCAAAGAAGTATATGCAGGCATATTATTATAAACTGGAATTTCAAATATATAAGTATTATTTATCACATTTGCTTTAACATAAGAATTAAATGTTGTATTTCCTTCAATAACTGGTGCCTGAATATTTGTTTGATATTGATGAGTGTATGTATTGTAATATGCGTTAGGCGAAACATTGAATTTTTGATAATATAAAGTTCCTTGTCCTTTATTAATATATCCATTAGCTAAAAAACTACTTCCTTCAGTAATAGCTGTTTCAACATTATTCCATAATTCTCCATCTCTATCAATTAATTTGGCGGCATAAGCAAGTCCTCTAGTTATTGAATTATATTTAACTCCATCAATTGTGTCTTCATAAGCACCAATATTAAAAAAATTATAAAATCCACTATACTTTTGTCCTTTAAAAGTAAATTCACATCCATTAGTAGAATCACTTCCATTGATACCAACCTCAAGTCTAATTCTACTTGCTATATGAGCAGGACTAATTCTATTTTTACTTCCAGCATTAACTATAGCATTAGTATAAATATCATTAGATAACTCTCCACCTTGAAATATTGATTTAACCAAAGACGGATACTTTTCATTTAAACTATCATCATAGTCTAATTTTTCAAAAGCAAATATTCGCTTGTCTGTTAACCAATTTCTAGGATCCATATAGAAAGCTATTACTTGTTCATTAACTTTATACCATCCACCTTTTTCAGCCATAACATTAGAAGTTCTATAATTATCATTAGTTGTTTGCATATAATTTTTACCAGCTTCACTACTAACAGAAACAGAAAAATCTAGACCAGTATTTTTAGCAACAAAATTCCAATTAGGATATTTATTATGCAAGTAAACTAGATAAGGTAAATATGAATTAGGAAATCCAGCTTCTTTTAATACTTTTTCATATTCACTATCACTAGCAGTTATATCTTGTTTTTTATCAACATAATTTGAACATATATATCCAATTGAATCACCATAATATCTTATTTTATACCATGTATTTGATGAACATCCAGAATTATTTTTATTTATTTGTTCTAAAATTTCAACATTAACTCCTAAAGAAAGAGTATCTACACTTTTAGAACTAGTAGTTGTATCTTGCCTTACAGTAACATTATTTCCACTAACACGAGTACTATAGTCAACAACATTAATATTATCAAAAGATGTATCAATAAATTTAACATACGCACTACAAACATATCCAATTTTGTCATTATAACTGATTTTATACCATTTTTTATCGCAACCATCACCAGTATACAACGTTTTATCTATAACACTAATTGAAGTATTACTATTAAGCGTAAATAATGCATTATTATTAGTTCCAGCACCACTTCTTACTCTAACAGTATTTCCTGTTATTACTGCATCATAAGAAGCATATATTTTAAAAGGAATACAAAAGAAAAAAATAGAAAATAATAATATTGTAATTGTATTTTTCTTCATATACTAATCCTTTCCATTCTTAATTATCATATATATTATAGCAAATCTAGCAATTTTACGCTTGAAATATAACTAAATTGGGTGTAACTTTACATAATGACTGAATTCAATTCAAAGCTCCCATTTTTAGAGAAAAAAATCTTTTTAAGACA
>CAZBAZ010000047.1:0-6748 GCA_964490375.1 uncultured Clostridium sp. | reverse complement strand
TTATTTTGCTGAAAATTGACTTGCTAAGGGTTTTATGATATAATATGACACAATTATTAAAGGGGAAATTAACAAGTTTTTAACAATTAAAAAGGGGTGTTTTTATGTTAAAGTATAGTGCTAGTACTGTTGATGATTATATTGCTTGTAATGATATTGATGATTTTGATATTGATGAATTAGAAAATGATAGAAGTTTTATGCTTGATGTTATTAAAAAAACTAATGATAAAAATTTTTATAATTTATGTGGTGATGGTTTAAAACATGATTATAAGTTTGTTTCTACTCTTATAGATATTTTTAAAAATGATACTAAATTTATTATAAGCGTTGCAGAAGAATTTGTTAATTATTATAGATCTGAAAACATTTTATCAACAATTAATGAGGATGAAGAAAAGAATTTATTTGATATATTAATAACTGTGATTGATTTAGTACCTGATAAATATGACAAAAATGTTTTAAAGTACAAAGTTATTTTATCTGCAATGATTAATACAAAAATGATTGCTATTGAAAATATAAAAAATAGGTATGAAAATGACTATACTATTTCTAAGAATATTGGTTGCGGCTTTATATTGATTTTTGATTCTTTTAATTCAAATGTCAAAGTAACTGATAGATTTGCTCGTGAATATATAAACAATATTCTTTCTAAAGATATTTGCGATTTAGAAGAATATTTACATGCTAGATTTAACAATAAAGAAAATGTTAATAAATATGGAGTTAATACTATTTTAATTGAAATTATAAATCAGTTTGATTGTATGCTTGGTTCATACGTTAGTACTCATTTATATTTATTAGATGATTATAAAAAAGATGTAAAGCATATTTTATATAAATGGGATACTTTTTATGATAGAAAAAATACAAAGATTTGTAGAAAAATATGCATTGCAATTCAAGATTATTTGGAATACTATTACCCTGAATCAGAAATTGATCCGACAAGTTGGTTATATTATATCGCTGAAAAACTTGGCATTACAAATATGTTTTTAAAGTTTGATGGTTTAAACGAAGAACTAGTTGAAGATATAATTGGAGAAATGGATGAAATATATTTTAGTGATATGAAACTATCTGAATTGAAACATTTAGTTAATATGAAAAAAATAGTATCTGATATTTTGGTTGGAAATGATGTTATGGTATGTTATCCTGATTTTGAAGAGGAAGATAATCATGGACAAACTTCTACTTGTGAGGTAATTAGTTTAAATTTTAGAAAGAATGATTAATTAATTATTCTTTTTTGATGTATTATGGTAAAATTAATATAATAGGAGAAGTCGATAATGAATAATAAAATTAAAAGTGAATATTATTCTACTATTTTAGAGGATATAATAGGCTTTGAAAGCTTGGATTCCTTATCTGCTAGAATGTTTATTATGAATAATATAGATGAAATTGATTATAAGATTTTTCTATATAAAGGTTCTAATAATGATAGAGAGGTTTATAATGCAATTCTAGAAGTAGAAAGTGATATATATAAAGTATATGATAATTTTTTATTTAATTATATGAAAATGTATGCTTTAGAATGCTTTAATCATTCAATAGATTTTATATTGACTAATTATAAACAAGAAGAAATATTGTTAAAATTAAATTCATTTATAAAAGAAAAAGGGTTATCTATGTCATTTGGTAATTCTTTAAAAGATTATTTAGAAAGAGTAAGTAGTCGTTTAAATAAAAGATTTTGTTTTGATGATTTAGCTTTAATAAATTTGATTGAGGCGTCAACTGGGAAAAATATTCAAAGTCAAGAAAATAGATATAGAAGAGAAGGAAATAGTTTATATTATTCTGATGGTAATTATAGACTTAAGAATAATGATAATCAAAATGTTTCTACGTTGGGTACTATTTTATCTGAAAATAATTGTGATGGTAAAGAAAAAAGTAAAATATATTTAGATAGTTATCCATTGGGAAGTGTTTTACCCCTTAATTCTAGTAAAAATGAGGCATTAATGATTGTTATGAATATTTTCTTTGATAATCTTAATTTGTGTTTAGAAACTTATAATAGCATTTATACTAAAGGAAATAATGTGGTGCATAATAGTGCTAATATGAGTGATGGAAGTGTGTTTGATTTTGATTTTGTAATTAACGAAAGAAATATACCACATTTACTTGGAATACCAGTATGTGGTAATTTAAATCAAGAATCTATAGATGCATTAAATAAATTATCGGATAAAATACCTATTGAGCTTAGTAAAAGTTCTTCAGCTAGTGATTTATTAAAAGTTATTTTAAAGAATCGAAGTAAAATTGTTGCATGTGGTGGTTTATATCTTGGAAGTGATGGAAAATTATATCAATTATTGAATTTTGAAAAAATGATATTGAAAACTACTTCATTTATGAGAAGTGATTTCTTTAAAACATGTTTTTGTATTGTTAAACTAAGTGATGATAAATATTTATGTGATAGGGGAGATAAAGGTGGTTATATAACAATTACTTCTACCTCTTTTAATAAAGATATGAAATTTAGAGAAACTGCTAGAAGTATATTGAATGAATTATTTTCTTGTAAACCTTTAAAGAAAGATTTTATTTTTAGAGGGTTTCATTATGATGGAAAAACTTTAATTTCTGAAACCATATTGACTGGAAAAAGTGAAAATATAAGATTTGGTAAAAACAAAGAACTTTTGAGAACATTACAAAAATATAGAGATATTTTGGCTGGTGCTGAAAGTGGTTCTGGTAAAATATTAAATGAAAGTGAAAATTCTGATAAAACTAAAGTTCCTTTTGAAATCGATGATAGTTTTGCTTCTATCGTGACATCTGTTGAAAATGAAAATTATATAAAAGAATTCAGTTCATGTGAGCAAGCAAGATTAGCAATAGATTTAAGTAGAGAATTGGGCATTAGTCCTAGAGTTAATCACGAGACTTTGGGAGTTATTAAAGATGTATATGATAATGATTCTGAAATTGTTAAACGATTTAATAGTGGTGAAATCAAAAGTAAATAGTTATTATATTTAGATATAATGTAATATAATATGTATTTTCTTGATTTTAATAAAAAACTTTAAACATATATTTATTAGCAAAATATATGTTTTTTCATACAATAAATTAGGTGATTAATATGGCATTAAAAGGTATTGTGATAGATCCAGGGCATGGGGGAAGTGATCCTGGAGCTGTTGGAAATGGAATGAAAGAGAAAGACTATACTTTACTGATAAGTAAATATATGTATGATAGATTTAAAGAATTAGGTGTACCTGTAAAATTAACAAGAGATAGTGATGTAACGTTATCTCCAAAAGAGAGGGCTAGAAAAGCTAAAAATTTTTATGGAGATAGTAAGGATGTTGTTATGATTTCTAATCACTTGAATGCAGGAGGTGGCGATGGTGCTGAAGTAATATATTCTTTACGTAACAATTCAACATTATCTAAAAAAATTTTGAATGAAATTGAAAAGACTGGCCAAAATGTCAGAAAGTATTATCAACAAAGATTACCTAGTAATCCTAATAAAGATTATTATTTTATGTTGAGAGATACTCCAAATAATGAAAGTATAATTGTTGAATATGGTTTTATTGATAGTACTAAAGATGATGCCAAACAAATAAGAGATAATTATAAGAATTATGCTGAAGCAGTTGTTAAAGCCGTAAGTGAATATAAAGGTATTAAATATGTTGCTCCTATTAGTGAAGGCCAAATATATCATGTTGTTAAAAAAGGTGATACTTTGTGGGATCTTGCTAATAAATATAAAGTAAGTGTTAATGATATAAAAAATGCTAATGGATTAAAGAGTAATATTTTAACAATCAATCAAAAGTTAATAATACCATCTAATACTCAAAATGTTTCTACAAATAATAATATAACTTATTCTGTTAAAAAAGGAGATAATTTAAATAGTATTGCCAATAAATATGGAGTAACTGTAAGTGATATAAAAAAGGCTAATAATTTGTCATCTAATACAATTAAAATTGATCAAAAATTAATTATTCCTAATTTAAAAGAATATGCTGTTAAAAGTGGTGATTCTTTATGGAAAATAGCAAATAAATATAATACAACTATTAATAAAATTAAAAATATTAATAATCTATCAAGTAATAAATTAAGCATAGGGCAAAAATTATTAATTTCTTAGTTTATAAGGTATGATTTAATGTACAATATAAAAAGGTTTGAAGAAATTGCAAACTTTTTTTCTTTTATTAGTTTATTTTAATTCAAACTATTTTATATGTAAAAAATAAAAAAGAAAAATAAAGCAAATGCTTTGTCCGATATGGTTTAAATAAGAAAATAGAAATTTGACAGGATATCTTTATGGTAGAAAAGGTAAATATTTTGACAGCTAATATAAAAAGTATATAATATTTTTGTAGAGAGGGGTTAGCTATGAATAAGAGTACAAAAATTCTCAATTTGTTTAGAAAAATCATATGCTCATTGTTATGTATAATTAAAAATACAAAAAATGATAATTTAAAAAAAGAATCTATTTATTATTTGAATTATTATTTAGAACAATATGAATTATATAATAATAAATGTATTTATTCTTTAGATAATTTAGAAAAAACTATAAATTTTTGTAATCAATGTTATGAAGACAAAGATGTTTTCGATTATGCAGAGGATGTAGAGTATGGATTAAAAGAACTTAATGAAATAACTATTTTTAAAGGAGGGTTTTAAAATGGCAAAAGAAACAGATGGTGGAACATGGATAAATGTAAATAGTAATGATTATGAAAGTGATTCAAAGGAACCACACGATGAGTCAATACATATTAATATTAACTATGAAAAAGGCACATTTACAATTAATGAAAAATCTAATGGTGAAAAAACTTCAACTGATTGTAGTTGTTATTTAAAACAGCTTGTATGAGAAATAAAATGGAAAAATTTGATGATAATTGCTACGAGTTAGCAGTATTGAGATGGTTTAGAGATAATTTTGTTTCTAAAGAAGATATAGAACATTATTACGAAGTTGCACCTATAATTGTTAGTGATATAAATGGAACTGAAAATGATAATGAAATATTTAATTTTATATATGAAAATGTTGTAAGAAAATGTGTAAAACAATATAAAAAAATATTGAAATTTTGTGTAAAAGTAAGTTAAAATATTTGGAATTTTGTGATAGAATTGATATAGAGGTGAGATAAAATGGGTAGATTACAAAGAAAAATTGATAAATACTTAGTTGAATGGAAAAATAAAAGAGATAAGATGCCCCTTATTGTAAGAGGTGCAAGGCAAATTGGTAAAACAGATGCTATTGAAAATTTTGCTAGAAACAATTATAAATACATTGTTGAAATTAACTTTGCTTTGCAAAAAGAATATAAAACAATTTTTGATAATGGCTTTGAAGTAGATACTATATTGAGTAATATATCAATTATTAATAACAATTTTAAGTTTGTTCCAGGTGAAACATTAATATTTTTTGATGAAATTCAAGATTGTATTAATGCAGCAACTTCTTTAAAATCATTTAATATTGATAAAAGGTTTGATGTTATATGTTCTGGTTCAATGATGGGAATTAATTATAAAGAAATTGAATCTAATAGTGTTGGAAATAAAGAAGACTATATAATGTATTCTATGGATTTTGAAGAATTTTTATGGGCTAAAGGATATAAAGCAGAACAGATTGAAGACTTATATACCTGTATGAAAGAGTGTAAACCATTGACTACAACACAATACGATGTTATGATGCTTCATTTTAGAGATTATATGATATTGGGTGGAATGCCTGCGATTGTTGCAAAATACATTGAAAATAAAAATTTTAGTGGTATACTTTCAATGCAAAAACAGATATTAAAAGATTACGAAGAAGATATTTCTAAATATGCAGAAGGATTTGATAAAGCAAGAATTTTAAATGCATATAGAAAAATTCCAGCATTTTTGGGTAATGAAAATAAAAAATTTCAAGTATCTAAAATAGCAGAAGGTGCTAGAAATAGAGAGTATGCTGGAGTAGCAGATTGGCTAAGTGATGCAGGGATAATAAATATATCATATTGTATGGAAGAATGTGCTTTACCATTAGGTGGAAATTATAATCCAGATAATTATAGATTATATTTTTCCGATACTAGTCTTTTAATTGCTTCATTAGATGATGAGGTTCGGGACGATTTAAGAAAAAATCAAAATTTTAATACTTATAAGGGTGCAATATATGAAAATATTGTTTCCGATATGCTAGTAAAAGAAGGATATAAGTTGTATTTTTATAAAAATGATAAGGGAACAATTGAAATGGACTTTTTTATAAGAGATGCTAACTCACTTATTCCAGTTGAAGTTAAAGCAAATGATAATTCAACGACTTCACTTAATAATTTAATAAATAGTGATCAATATAAAGATATAAAATATGGTATAAAATTGTGTAATAAAAATATTGGATTTAATGGTAAATTTTATACATTTCCATATTTTATGACGTTTTTCTTAAAAAGATTTTTAAAAGAAAAGAGTAATTAAAAATAATCATTAACAAGAATAAATAGTTGTATGAAATTCACAATATAAATATAATAGATTTAAAATTAATAAATGATTTTAATTATATGGAACTTAAATTTAATGATGAACTAATTAATGCTTTTAATAAAATACAAAGAATATATGTTTTAGATGATGAAAGTATGATAACTATCGACGAGGTTAAAAATAC
>CAZBAZ010000046.1:0-7189 GCA_964490375.1 uncultured Clostridium sp. | reverse complement strand
ATTAAAAAACACTTAAATTCAAAAAATTTAAGTGACTTTCTTATATACTAGTTAATTCAGTTTCTTTTTCTTTAAACTTTTCATCTACTATTTTATTGTATTTATCAATTAATTCTTGCACTATTTCTAAACACATATCTTTTTCATCTTCTGTTAGATCATTATCTTTTTTAATTTTATTATTTTCATCTTGTCTAACATTTCTTAAAGCAACTTTTGCTTCTTCAGCCATTTGACTAGCCTGTTTAACATAATTTCTTCTAGTTTCACCAGTTAATTCAGGAATAGTTAACATTATCATTTCTCCATTATTAGTAGGAGTAATACCTAAATTAGCCTCATATATAGCCTTTTCAATATTTTTAAGAGCAGACTTATCAAATGGTTTAATTGCTAAAACTCTTGCTTCTGGAACTGAAATTGTTGCTAAAGATTGAATTGGAGTTGGTGCTCCATAATAATCAACCATAATTCCATGTAATATATTTGGATTAGCTCTTCCAGCTCTAATAGTAGTATACCTACTTTCTAAAGAATCAATAACTTTATTCATTCTATTCTTTACTTCAATTTCATCTATCATACATTTCCTCTTTCTAAAAATATTATAAATAATTTCATATAATAAATCAAGAAAGAAAAGCTAATCTTTAATGATTAACTTTTCATTTTCATTTAAATGTATTTTATATGTTCCAGTTTTAGTACAAACATATTCAAATATAGTATCGTCTATTTCAACTTTTGATTCATTTTTTACTTCTTCCATCTTATTATTTTCATCCATAGAAGTATTTACCTCACTTTCTAATTTCATTGGTTTATATTTAGATAGTGTATTTTTACCAACATTATGTCTATCTGTAAAGTAAGTATATTTTAAAGGATTTAACTTTTCACCATTAAGTATAACCTCATAATGACAATGTACACCAAATGAATATCCAGTGTTACCCATAATTCCAATTTTATCTCCTTGTTTTACCTTTTCACCCAGCTTTACACTAATCGTGTCATATTTAAAATGAGCCATTAATGTAACAAGTCCATTACCATGATTGATTTTTATATAATTGCCATATGTTTTTTTAGATTTATCATTTCCTTTAATACTATTTTTAACATAAGTTACCACTCCATCATAAGGAGCATAAATTATATGATTTGGTCCACCATCTTTAGTACTCCATCCCATATCAATTGCTTTATGTGAACTTTTAAATCCTTGAGTTATTCCAACATAATCACATGGAAATATTAATTTAACCATTTTAATCCCTCTTAATTTCAGTTATATTATTTATACTTGAATAAGAAGCAAATATTTTATTTTCAAAAGCCTTGTAAAGCGTATCAGCTTCCAAAAAACTGAATAAACCAACCCACAAAGAATCTATAATAGTATGGCTTGTAAAGGAAAGTGTAAATACAACGCCAAATATCATAGATATTGTAAATGATATGTAAATTAGACAAGAACTACATTTTATCAAAGAAATACTTTTAAATTTTTGTACAAAAGCACTACTTATAATTCCAGAAGCAGAGGCGATAATTAATAGTGCTTTTATTAATTCAATTTTCACTTAAATCACCTCACTATATATTATTAATATATTTCATTTTTGAATATTTATATAACCCAAAAAAAGAAACCACTTTCGTAGTTTCTAATTAAGACTATTCTTTACTTATATTAAAAGAATCACTATTTACTTCTAAATCAAATACATACTTTTCAGAATCATTACTTTCTAAAATTAACTTTGTTTTTCCAGTTTTAACAAAATCCCCATTAATAACATATTCCCCTATTTCATCTTTATATTCTATATAAACATTTCCTAAATCATCTTCCATATATACTTTATAACCATCATCAAAAACAACATTTTCGCTTCCATTACTTATTAAAATAATAGTATTATATGAAAATTTAAATGTAAAAGCTAATACAGATGAAATAATCAATATTAAAGTACTTATCACCAAACCAATAGATTTATATCTCTTATTATTAAAAATACACAATGGATATATTAAAATAGTTATTAAACAAAATAATACAGTAATTAAATGATATGGAAAATTATATATCATTTCTTTTAAATAAAAATAATAATGTGTTCCAAGTAACAATAAAATAGGACATAAAATTAACAAACCCCACCATTTATTTTTTTTCATATAATAACCAACATATCCCATTAAAATAGTAGCAATAGTCCATATAAACCAATAACCATAATATCTAAATATACCAATTCCTTCACTACTAAAAGGAACTTGAATCAAATAAACAAGAGGTTGACTTATTAAAAAGAATACAAAACATTTTAAAGCAGAATCTTTTGCAGATTTACTATTCATAATAATTATTATTCCAAATAAAATCCAAACTTCAAAAGAAACAGATATATCATGAAATGAAGTATCTTTTATCGCAGGAATTAAAGCCATAAGAGCAGTATAAACTCCAGAAAGTATAGCAAATATTATAAGTTTTTTCCAAGTTAAATCAATCCCACCAAATAATTTTTTAATTTTTTTCATAACCTTCTCCCAACATTATACTTTTATATTTATTTTAGTAACTTAAATTATACTATATTTATACAAAAAATAAAACACTATAGTTTTTCTATAGTGCTTTAATATAAAACTTATTTATCTCTTAATATAGCATTATGCTTTTTAATAACATTTTCTATAATCTTATTAAATATTGGAGTAACTTCTTCATCACTTAATGTCTTACTACTATCTTCAAAATATAAGTTATATGCAATAGATTTCTTATCTTTTCCTATATTTTCTCCTTCATAATAATCAAAAACTATAGTATTTTTAAGTAATTTTCCACCAGCTTGTCTAATAGTACTAATAACATCTCCACTATTTATATCTTTTGATAATACAAATGCTAAATCTTTAGATATACCAGGATACTTTGGAATATCTTTATATTTAATTCTACCAGTCTTAATATCAAATAATGTATCTAAATTAATTTCTAAAACATATATTTCTTCTTTTGATACTCTTGGATGAACTTGTCCAAAGAAACCAACAACTTTTCCAGAAACATTTATATAAACACTCTTAGTTGGATGCATTTCTTCTGGTAATTCTTTAACTATAAATGAGTATCTATTTTCATAACCTAAATAATCAAGTAAATCTTCAACAATTCCCTTAACACTATAAAAATCATACTTTTCTTTTTCTAAACCTTCAGTATAAACTCCACTCATTAAAGCAGTTAACATATTTTCTTCAATATATTCACCATTAATTAAACTAAATCCTTTACCAATCTCAAATATAGAAGAATCCTTCATACCTCTAGCTTTATTATAATTATAAACATCTAATAAAGAAGTAATCAAACTATGTCTTAAAACACTTCTATTTTCAACTAAAGGACTAGATACTTTAATAAGACCAAACTCATCATTAGTAAATTTAAATATATCTTCTTCACTAATTAAAGAATATGTAAGAACCTCATTTAAACCTAAACTAATCATTTCATCTCTAACTATTCTTTGTCTATTATCATATTTACCAGGAGTTAACTCAAATATTGGATATGTACTTTCAATATTATCAAGTCCATATACCCTACCAATCTCTTCAATTAAATCTTCAACAATTGACACATCAACTCTACGAGTAGGAATACTTACACTAAATTTTTCTCCCTTAACACTATAATCAGAAAAGTTTAATTTTTTAAATACATCTTCAACATCACGAGTAGATAAATTAAATCCAAGAACTCTATTAATCTTTTCAAGAGTAATATCTACTTTCTTATTATCTCTACTTAATGTATTATATTCTAACATTCCAGATAAAACTTTTCCTGAAGCATATTTTTCTAACATATGACATGATCTATCTAAAGCCATATATGTTCTATTAACATCAAGTCCTTTTTCAAATCTCATACTTGCTTCACTTCTAAGCAATTTCTTAGAAGTTTTTCTAATATTCATTGGATTAAATATAGCACTTTCAATAACAACATTCTTAGTTTCATTAGTTATTTCAGTAGAAAGACCACCCATAACTCCAGCTAAACCAATAGCTTCTTTACCATTAAATATAACTATATCAGTGTCTGTTAAAACTCTTTCATTATTATCAAGAGTAACTAACTTCTCCCCATCAAGAGCATTTCTAGCACCAATAACATCTCCTATTTTATCAGCATCATAGAAATGTAATGGTTGTCCTGTTTCTAACATAACATAATTAGAAATATCAACAATATTATTAATAGGTCTAATACCACAAGCCATTAGTCTATTTTTTATAAATATAGGACTTTCTTCTATCTTAATATCATTAACTCTTTTTAATAAATATGTATAAACATTATCAGTTTCAACTTTTAAAGTTAATTTATCTTTTATATTTTCTTTTATTTCATTATAAGAAGTATCAGGTAATTTAACACTTTCTCCAGTTACAATTGCACTTTCATAAGCAAGACCTAACATACTTAATAAATCTGCTCTATTAGCAGTTAATTCAAAATCAATAATAGTATCATCTAACTCTAAATATTTAATTGGATCATCTCCAACAATAGCAAATTCATCTAATTCATGAATACCATTAATATCTTCTTCTTTCAAATATTTACTATCAACACCCAACTCAGCTAAAGAACAAATCATTCCATTAGATTCATAACCAAGAATATTTGTTTTTTTAATAGTACCACCAGGTAATTCTGCTCCATCTAAAGCAACAATTACTTTAATACCTGCTCTAACATTAGGAGCGCCACATATAATATTTAATACTTCACTCTTAATATCAACTCTACATACATGTAAGTGATCACTTTCAGGATGAAGATCACATTCTAATACTTCTCCAATAACTAATTTATTAGCCTTAACTAAAGGAGTAATACTATCATATTCATTTCCAAGTTTTAACATACTATTAGCATATTCATTAATATCAATATTTTCTAAATTAGTATAATCATTAACAAACTTACGACTAAGTAACATTGTATTACATCTCCCTTCTATTAAAGTTCTTTAAGAATCTATAATCATTAGTATATAAATCTCTAATACTAGTAATTCCATATTTAAGCATAGCAACTCTTTCTATTCCTACACCAAATGCAAATCCTTGATATTTTTTAGAATCAAATCCACAATTATCAAGTACATTAGGATGAACCATTCCACAACCAAGAATTTCTATCCAACCTAAATTTTTACATATATTACATCCTTTACCACCACATTTAAAACATGATACATCTACTTCATAACTAGGTTCAGTAAATGGAAAATAACTTGCTCTAAAACGAATTTCTCTATCATTACCAAACATCTTTTTAGCAAATGTTTCTAATGTACCTTTTAAATCAGTTAATGAAATATCATATCCAACAACTAATCCTTCAATTTGACTAAATTGATGTGAATGAGTAGCATCATCACTATCTCTTCTATATGTTTTACCAGGACATATTAACTTAAATGGTTTCTTTTCAGTATTAGCAAGCATACTTCTTACTTGCATAGTACTTGTTTGAGTCCTAAGAATAATATCATCATCAATATAAAATGTATCCTCTGGATCTCTTGATGGATGTGACTTTGGAGCATTTAACATATCAAAACAATTTTCAACAGTTTCTACTTCAGGTCCACTAACTACATCATATCCCATAGATATAAATAAATCTTCAATCTCTTCACGTACCATAGTTAAAGGATGTTTACTTCCTCTTTTCTTTTTCTTACTAGGTAAAGTTAAATCAATTTTGTCACTCTCTAATTTTGCATTTAACTCACTATCTTTAATATCTTTAAGTTTTTCTTCAAGTGCTTCATTAATAGAATTTCTAACTTCATTAGATTTTTGTCCAACACTTTTTTTCTCATCAGGACTTAAACTACTCATACCAGCCATAATCTCCGTAAAAGCACTTTTCTTACCCATATATTTACTTTTAGCATTATTAACTTCTTGAACATTAGAACAACTATCAATTTCACTAATTGCTTCTTTTAAAATACTATCAAGTTTCTCTATCATTTCTTCCTCCTAAATAAAAAATTCTATAACTCAAGGGTGAATTAATCCACGGTACCACCTTGATTCATAGAATTCTATGCACTTTAAATTTGTTAACGCCAAATTACGTTCTTTTATCATGAAGGTGAATTCATGAAATTATTTTTTGTTGAACTTTCACCTAACATCAACTCTCTAATAAAAATAACTTTTCACTACTACTTCTTCACAAAAGATATATGTATTTTATCACTAAAATTATTAAATATCAATAAATTATTTTATTCTTTCTCCATGATTTTTAAACCAATTAATCACAATAGGATTATTAGTATCGTCTCCACCAGAAATATTTATTGTTTTATAGTTACTATTAATCCACTTATTTGAATAATATGGAACAAAAGCACCTTCACTATTAGATACAACATATACAATAGACCCACTATTCTTTTCTATTGTATCTCCAAAGGGAAAAGTAATTTTACTTACACCAATCAAACTAGAAACAGTATCAATTGAAGAAGCAAAAGGTAAATAAACAGAATCAATACTAGTATAACTTATTCCATTAGAAACAAAATTAATATAAATTTTAGGTAAATCAGATAACTTATTTGAAGTAGAAATAGAAGTTTCACTAAAAGAAAATTCATAACCATCATCATTTAAAATCCATGTTGTATTAGTTAAATCACTAACATTTTTATCCAAAGTTTTATTATCTTCTAATTCTAAACTGTCTAACACATTTTCACATGTTATATTTTTAAGACTTTCTTCTCCTACAGAAACAGTATCTAAACTAGTAATTTTAATATCATCACCAGTTTGTTTAACTATATAATTACTATCATTCCATACAACAAATTTAGTTATATTACCAGTACTATTAGTTTCAATATAATAATATGTATTATTAGTAGTAACATCTAATGGATTATTTTCATCACTTGAACTTTTACAATAAATATTTTTTGAACTACTTCCACTCATACTACTAGTTATAAATTTATTACTTGTTTCCTTAAATAAAGTCTTTGCTTCAGTTAAAAACAAATCTTTTTTAGCATTATTAAACATTTTAAGTACATTTGGTAATGCTATTATAACAAGTATTGCCAGTATTGCT
>CAZBAZ010000045.1:0-8309 GCA_964490375.1 uncultured Clostridium sp. | reverse complement strand
TAAGACTAGCTTCCCGGTCATAAAAAAGTGGGAACTTTAAATTTTATTTAATGAAAAGAATAAATTTTATTGAAATAAGTTTTTATTTATGGTATCATTAATTCACGTGGAGCCATAGCCAAGTGGTAAGGCACAGGTCTGCAACACCTCCATCGTCGGTTCAAATCCGACTGGCTCCTCCATAATGGTAAAAAACTCAGAAATTTTTTTTTGAGAGTGATAAATACTAACTAGAAATGGTTAGTTTTTTTGTGACTTTTAACTTCAATAAAATCATTAGATAGGAAGATGGAGGTGTAGAATTGAAAATACTCTAATTATTTAGCCGAATTTTTGTTACCGATTTTACATACGTGTGTGTTAAATTTAAGATACAGATAATTTTATAAATCTTTTATATGCTACAATAAGTAAAATGAGGAGGTTCTAATGGATAAGACAATTATTACTATTGATCAAATAAAAGAAAATCCTAACCTTGATTTATCTGAGAGAATTAATGCATATTTAAGTAATTCAAATTTTGATTTTGATGATGCAAAAGATTTAGCATTGGCAACAATTAAACAAGAATATGAATTTTGGAGTAATAATAGAACAGTTGTTTCTAAAAGAACTGATGAATTACTTCAAAAAATTTTAAATGGCCATACATTAAATAATATTGAGAGTTTTGAAATGATATGTGATGATGAAAAAAAGGTTGAAGAATATTCTAAGTTTGAAATTTTAAAAAATAATATTCAAAAAAGTAATGGTATTTCATTAGATGACTTTATGGAATTGTGTTTTATTATTGGTTTTGACACTCAAACAACTTATATTATAAAATCACTATTTGAAACGCAGGGTTTGATTATAGAACAATATAATCAAGATGATCAAATAAAATTATAAATAAATAATTATATTGAACCACATAGCATCATTATTGATAACGTATTTTTCTCAACTTTAATTTTTATAAAAATTGTTTTTTGAAAAATATGATAAAAACTTTTAAAAAACATATTGACATTTCTTTTCTATATTGCTACAATAAGATTGTCCAATAGAATAGTTTGATGAAATTAATTTTTTATCTTATTATTATAGTGAAAAAATTCTATATAATTTATTATTGTATAGATATAATTAATTTTATAGTTGTATATATTTATTGATATTAATTTATTAATTCTTATATATTTATTATTTAGTTATATTATATTAATTGGATATATTTTAATAATTAATATTAGTTTATTAGTTATTGTTAGTATATTTTACAATATTTAAATTCTCTTATTAATTTAAGAAATAGAATACTTATCTACTAAGGACAAGTGATATGTCATTGAGAAAGTAAAACTCAAAAACGATAGGTAATTATACTAAATACTGATAATATTTAGAACATGTTTATATTGATGAATTAATCCTTATAAATGATTAATAATTATTTTTTCTTTAAACTCGAAGCAATCATGTTTTATCAGAACTGGTTGCTTTTTGATTAATTGGAGGTATTAGTGAGATATTATATTATATTTGGTGTTACTTTTATATTACTATTAATTATACTTTTTTATAATCCTAATTCTAAGTATTTAGGGGTCTATGAAGATAAAATAACTATTGAATATAATTACAATGATGAAGGATATAGTTGGGTATATGAAGATGATAGTGATAATGTAGAGGTTAAAACTATAAATAACAATAAGTATGTTTTATATCCTAAAAAAGATGGAAAATATAATATTACATTTAAATATAGTAGTGAAGAAGATAATAAATATGAAATTAAATATGAGTTTGAAATTAAAGGTAATAAAATATATTGGTTAAATGGTGAAGGGACTGGTTTATTAGACTATCCAAATCCATATTAAAAGAGGTTTAAACCTCTTTTTAATTGTAGAAACATTTTTTAGAATTGCAATTTTCATTTTGATATTCTATTTCTATTGTTACATGATTAATTTTATATTTTTTTAAACTTTCTTTTAATGAACTTTTTAAATTTATTATTTCATTTTCAGATAGTTGCTTATTTAATACTATATGACATGTCATACAGTAACTATCTTTATAAAGAGTCCATATGTGTATGTGGTGTATTTCTTTTATATTGTCATTTTTTAATTCTTTAATTATTTCATTTATATTTATACCTTTTGGTGTTTTTGCCATTATCATTTCGAATACTTCTTTTAGATATCTATATACTTGAAATAAAATATATAATGCGATTAGTATAGCTATAATAGGATCAATTATGTGATTATTTAATACTTTAATAAGAATACTTCCGATTAAGATAATTACCCAACCAATTAGATCTTCTAGCAAGTGAATATCTTTTTTATCTTTTTGTGAGTATGCTGTATAACCATAGATTAATATTCCAAATACTGAAAATAATATCATTGCATCATAATTTACTTCTTTAACATCTATTAGTCTTGGAATAGATAGAGATAACATCAATATAGAACCTAATAGAAGCAATATAGATGTAATAAAGTAACCGATGTATGTAAATCTTAAATAACCATAAGAATACTTGTTATTAACTTCCTTTTTACTTATTTTTTCAAATATGTAAGATATACAAATTGAAATGGAGTCACTTAAGTCATGAATCGCTCCTGATATTAAAGAAATACTATTAGTTAAAAATCCTCCTAAAACTTCTAAAACTGAAAAAACTAAATTAATTAAAAATGTACTTTTGTTGTTTAATAAACTAAATTCTTTTTTCATATTGCACCTCAATATCATTATAGCATAATGACTGGTTTAAGTCATATTATTTATTGAATATATCTCCATTATTTTGTATAATTAATTTAGGTGATTGTGATGGGAAAATTATTTGATTTATTAGTTTATTCTTATCAAAAAGAAATTACAATTTTGTTTATAACAGCTGGTATATTAATAGTGGCTATTTTAGTTTTAACAATTATTAAATTTTTAAAGAATAGGAAATAATATGAAAAAGAAAATTCATGGTTCAATATTTTGTGCTTTTTGGATAGTATATTTAGAATTAATATATAGAATATTTGTAATAGGAGATTTTTTCTCTTTAAATACATTGTCTGTTATATTATTTAGTACTGTTTGGATGGCTATTACTGCATTGATAGTTGGATTGTTTAATGAAAAAGTTAATAGAATTATAAGCTATTTCATTTTATTTTTTTATACTCTTATAACATTAGCTCAAATTGTTTATTATAATTTTTATGATTCAATTTTTTCATTTTATTCATTAACTACTGGTACTGGTCAGGTTATGCAGTTTTGGCAAATGATATTAGAAGTAATAGTTAGAATTTGGTATGTTTTTGCTTTAATATTAATTCCATTAATCTTATATTATATTTTCAATAAAAGAATTTTTAAATTTAATAAATTAAGATTAAAAGATATACTACTAAATTTAGTTCTTTTAGTATTTTCGTTAACAATGATATTAGTTGAAGTTACATTTGATAACAAAGGTGTTTATAGTTTGAATAGACTTATATATAAGACACATGCTCCGATGCTAACGATAAATAAAACTGGTTTATGGAGCATGCAAGCAATTGATCTTTATAGATATATATTTGGATTTGAAGAAGAGGTTGAGGTTTCTAATACTGAAGAGGTTTCTGAAAAAGTAGAGTTAGAAAAAGAAAAAGAATACAATAAACTTGATATTGATTTTGAATCATTAATAGAGAATGAAAGTAATTCTACAATTAAAAATATGCATAAATATTTTAGTAGTGTCGTTCCTAGCGAAAAAAATAAATATACTGGTTTGTTTAAAGGAAAAAATTTAATTTTTATAACAGCAGAAGCTTTTGATACAATAGCTATTGATAAAGATATTACACCAACATTATATAAGATGGCTAACAATAGTTTTGTGTTTACAAATTACTATCAACCATTATATCCAGTTTCTACATCTGATGGAGAATATATGAATTTAACAAGTTTGATTCCAAAAGAAGGTGTATGGAGTTTTTATAAATCTGGTAAAATAAGTATGCCTATGGGATTTGGAACTATGTTTAAAAATGAAGGTTATACATCTTATGGATTTCATAATCATACATATAAATATTATAATAGACAATTGTCTCATCCAAATATAGGACTTTCATATATTGGATGTGGAAATGGTCTTGAGAAAAAAATGAATTGTAAACATTGGCCAAATAGTGATTATGAAATGATAGAAGCTACTACTGATTATTATTTAAATGATGAAAAACCTTTTGCTACATATTATATGACTGTTAGTGGTCACTTAAATTATAATTTTTATGGTAATAGTATGGCTGCTAGAAATAAAAATAAAGTTAAAAATTTGAAATATTCTGATGCAGTAAAAGCATATTATGCAACTCAAATTGAATTAGATAAGGCTATGGAATTATTACTAGAAAAACTCGAAGAAAAAGGTGTGCTTGATGATACATTAATAATTATAGCACCTGATCATTATCCATATGGTTTAACTCAAAAACAAATGAATGAAGTTAGTAATATTGATAGAAGTGATAAATTTGAAAATTATCATACAACATTGATTATGTATAATCCTTCTATTGAAAAAACAGTAATAGATAAAACTATTAGTGGGCTTGATTTATTACCAACTATATATAACTTATATGGAATAGAGTATGATTCTAGATTATTAATGGGAAGAGATATATTTAGTGATAGTGAGCATATAGTTATATTATCTGATAGAAGTTGGATAACAGATGTAGGAAGATATAACAGTGTAACAAGAAAATTTACAAAAACAACAGATTCAGAAATAGATGAAGATTATATTGATAGAATTAATAGTATTGTGAATAATAGATTTAGTATGTCTGCTTTAATTTTAGATAACAACTATTATAAAAAAGTAGGATTAGAATGATAATTAAAGTAGAAGATATAAATATTAAAGAAATATTATTGAGTGGAGCTTGTTTTAGAGTAATTGAAGAAAATGATGGAAGTTTTACTAATATTATAAGAGATAGAATTGTTAATATTAAACAAGAAGGTAATAATTTAATAATTAAAGCAAATAATTATAATAATCTAAAAGAAATAATATATGAATATTTTGATTTAAATAGAGATTATAAAAAAATGAATTTAGAGTTATCTAAAGATAATATTATGAAAATAATAGTAAAATCATGTAATAATTATAAAATATTAAATCAAGATTCATTTGAGATGTGTATTAGTTATATAATAAGCCAAAATAATAATGTTAAACGAATTAGTAAATCTATTGAAAAATTATGTGCAAATTATGGGAAAAAAGTTTTATTTGAAAATAAATTATATTATTTATTTCCTAGTTATGAAGAATTAAAAAATATAAGCACTATAGAACTGAAAGAATTAGGCGTTGGATTTAGAGATAAATATATTAGAGATTTTTTAGACAAGTATGAATCTTTGAGAGATATTAATATGCTTAAGACAAGTGATGCTTTAAAAGAGTTAATGACTGTTAATGGTATTGGTATGAAAGTGGCATCTTGTATATTATTATTTGGATATAAAAGATTAGATGTTTTTCCTATAGACACTTGGGTAAAACAATTCATAAGTGAATATTATGGGATAAAAAATGATCAGAAAACAATAGAAGAATTTACTAAAGAAATGTTTAAAGAATATAGTGGTCTTGCTATACAATATATGTATCATTATGAGAAAAATATGTTGAATTGATATGTAAAATATGTTATTCTCTTTTTAGAGGTAAAATATGAGAGGATTAAATATATTTGAGTATTTATTATTTGATAGAAGATTTTTTAATTCTTTAATATTGGTCTCATCAATATAGTTATTGGTGAGATTTTTTTATAGAAAGGAAATATATGAAAGAAATTGTTTTGGAACATCCTTTGATAACTCATAAGTTATCAATTTTAAGGGATAAAAACACAGGAACTAAGGAGTTTAGAGAGTTAATAAGTGAAATATCTATATTATTATGTTATGAAGCTTTAAAAGATGCTAAAATGCATACTAAAACTATAGAAACACCACTTGAAAAGTTAAAAACATTTTATATTAATGAAGATGATTATGCATTTGTACCTATTTTAAGAGCAGGTATGAGTATGGTTGAAGGAATTATTAATATAATGCCTAATGCTAAAATAGGACATATAGGATTATATAGAAATGAAGAAACTTTAGAGCCAGTTGAGTATTATTATAAGGCACCTGAAAATATTAATAAAAGAGAGGTTTTGATATTGGATCCTATGTTGGCTACAGGAGGTAGTGCAATAGCAACAATAAATAGACTTAAAAGTGATGGAGTAAAGAAAATTAAATTTCTTTGTATTATAGCTTCTCCTGAAGGAATAAAAAATATTAAAAAAGTACATAAAGATGTACAAATATATGCTGCATGTATTGATAGAAAGTTAAATGAAAATGGATATATTTTACCTGGACTTGGTGATGCTGGTGATAGGGTTTACGGTACTAAGTAACAGAAATGTTACTTTTTATTTGCATTGTGTTATAATTATGATATGAAAAAAGTATTAAGAGAAAATAGATGGTATATTACAAGTATTGTTTTATTGTTAGTGATTTACATTATTTTATTTAAATCTGGATTTTATGATGCTATATTTTCTTTTGATAATGTAGTTCGTAAATTTGTTAATAATATTGTTGACGATAATTTAACACTGATTTTTAAAATAGTAACTAATTATGGTGATTTTTATTTACCAATTGCAATAATTGTGTGTATATTTTTAATAAAAAAGAATAAATTGTATTCTTACTTACTTGCCAGTGGTTACACTTTATCTGGAATAATTGCATTTGTTTTTAAAATGTCTATTAGTAGACCAAGACCTCTTGAAGCGTTAATAAAAATTCCTTCAAGTTTTAGTTTTCCTAGTGGGCATACATTTACATCTATTGTCTTTTATACTTTTTTATGTTATTTATTGACTATTAAATCAGGAAAAATGAAGAAGATATTTTTCTATATATTTTTTATTGTTTTAGCACTTATTATTTCCATTTCCAGAATATATTTGGGTGTGCATTATTTTTCTGATGTTTTAGGAGGAGTTATACTTGCTATACCATGTGTTTTGATGTTAATTAACATTGTTGAAAAAAAATTTAAGGAGAAGTTATTATGAAAAGAGCTATTGTTTTTGAGGGTGGAGGAGCTAAAGGAGCTTATGAAGCTGGTGCTGTAAAGGCATTTAATAAGAAAAAAATCTTTTTTCAAGGAGCTGGTGGAACGTCTATTGGAGCCATTAATGCTGCTTTTTATGTTGTTAAAAATTTTGACAATTTATTTAAACTTTGGGAAAAAATGGATAGTTCGGATATTTTTGGAATTGATAGTGAGTTTTTACAAAGTATAAGTTCTTTTGATTTTAAGAATAAAGAATTAACAAAAAAAGGTATTGAATCAATAAAGAAAATATTTAAAAATAATGGTGTAGATATAGATAATATTTATAAATTACTTTCTAAATATATTAAAGAGGATAGATTTAGAAGAAGTAAGATTGATTTTGCTGTTGCTACTTTTAATATATCTGATAGAAAACCTACTATAATTACTAAAGAAAATATTCCAGAAGGTAAACTAATTGAATGTGTAATTGCTAGTGCTTATTTACCAATATTTAAATTTGAAAAGATTGTTGATGGAAAATTTTATTTAGATGGTGGAGTGTTTAATAATTGTCCTGTTAATACATTTATTGAAAGAGGATATGATGAAATATATGCGATACAAGATTGGCATAATTCTAAAGTAAAATATACTAAGAAAAAAGGTGTTAAGGTTCATATTATTAAACCAAGAGAAGATTTGGGTTCAATTCTATTATTTAATACTGATATGGGAAAATATAGAATGAATTTGGGTTATTATGATACATTAAAATATTTAGATAATCTTGATGGAGTAAAGTATTATTTTAAAAATTATAGCGAAGAATATTATAAAGGTTTATTTGATAAATTAACTTATAAAAGAATGATTAAAAAATACAATATGGGATTTGAGCCAAAATGTTATAAAGATTTTGTTATTTCAATTGTTGAAAAGTTGTGTAAACAATTAAATTATGAAAGATTTAAAATATATAATATGCCTTATTTACTTACTAGAATTAAATATAAAATGATATCTGATAAAAATAATGTTTATTATGATTTTATTAAAAATATTAAAGTGGATTTTGAATAATCCTGAATTTCAAGTAGAAACTGGAATTTTGAATAAAAAAGTGTAAAGCCGTGCT
>CAZBAZ010000044.1:0-8575 GCA_964490375.1 uncultured Clostridium sp. | reverse complement strand
TAATCTGATTGGATTCAGTCTTTTTTAATCCAACCTAAAAATATTTTACACCATCCACCATTAGTTGTATGTTCCAAAGTATAGTTATTTTCGTTAAAATTTGAATTAAATCCTTGCTTAATATAATTAGCAACATTAGCCTCTGTTAAAGTACTCCTAGCAATCAATCTATATGTTTTTGAATTAATTTTTTCCAAATTTGATACCTTTTCTTCAGATATATTCATTGTTTCTAAATCAGAACTACTCATAGTAGAACTAATTGCACCATAAGTTCTGGTAGCTTTAATGGCACTACTATGACTATAATCTGAAAAACTATTTGCATAATTTACTGAAGCAGATATGCTACCGCCAGAAGCCAATTTAGTATAAAATCTCGAAACCCATTTATCAGTATCCCCTTCATAAATAGTTGCCGCCCAACCAATAGTTGCCTTTGCACCTTTATTTTTAGCATCATTAGCAATATTAGTAGAAACAGTTGCTGTATTGCAGCCCATAAAAACTGCCAATTTTGCATTAGACAAACCAAATTTACTAGTTGCTAGCAAATCATATCCATCCATTGAACACATAGAGCCTTGTCTAGTAATTCCAACAGCATAATTTCCACCAGTTCATAAATAATTCCATATAATTCTTTCTGAGCTAGCATGTCCGTGAAAGAACAATGCACCACCACTGCCAGAATTAGAGAATTTCTTTGCATAAGATGTAATTGTTGATATTGTAGGAGCAGTAGATAAATATGCTGTATAACTCATACTTTTCGTTTTATTATACGCAGTCGATGCTTCACCTTAACTATCTGCACCATCACCATAATTTGTTCCAATTGAAATTGAAGTAGCAGCAGTTACATTTGTGACAAATCCTAGAACTGATATAGCCACCACCAATATTAGTAATCTTTTTCTAATAATCTTTTTCATAATTCTTATCATTCCTTTCCACTTCACCGCATTCGTTTAAAATACAAAGCAATGAAAATTTTTCTTTTTTATAATTTTTACATACATATCTTTATTTTTTTCAACCATCTCCTTTTAAAATTTTTAATTATTATCGTTTTTCTTGAGATTTATTAATCACCATCCTTATATTTGTTCTTAACATCCATGATCTGTTTAACAGCAGTATTTATTTCAAAAGATTCATTTGATAACTTTTTAATTTTAATAATCATTAACACAGATTTTTTCATTAATTTGATTATTAATATCTTTACTTGTTTCTTCTACTGCAATTAAAGTTGAATTTTCAAAAATATTTTTAATATTATCTTCATATTTTTTTTCTGTATTAAATGTAAATTCGTAATTTTTTCCAACTTTAATGTTATTAGTATTATTTACCCTTACAATATCAACCATACCATTATAGTCTTCTACTGTAATGTCTACAAATTCGTTTTCATCTGTTTCAGTAATATTTAAAATATGATATGTTCTAATAAAATAACAAATATCATTTTCGGAATAACCGCAATATTTACCATTTAAATTATTTTCTATATTAACAGTTCCAAAATAAATGTCTTTATTTCCATCCAAAGTATTACAAAAAATCACTTCATATTTTTTTGTTTTATATATTTTTGTTCCTCCGTCAAACAATGTATATTTTTCAATAGTACAATCATTAACTTGAAATTCTAAATATCTTTCTATATCCTGAATTTTTACTTGACGATATTTTAATGCACTTTTTAAATCAAAGTGATTATTATCTTTATCAATAAGTTGTAATGAATCTACTCCAAAGAACCAAATTTTAAAATCTTCAATATCTAAAGTAATATTTTCATTTAGTATATTCTTTTCACTTGGTAAAATATCCAAACCATATATATCTATTATAGGATATTTTTTCTTGCAATAAATTAATGTTATAGTTGCAAAAAATAATATAAGTAATATTAAAAATATAAAAATTTTGATTTGCTTATTCATTTTATTTCTAGTTCTTTCACTTAAATCTACAGTATTAATAATTGCTTTTTCAACACTTTCTCTTATTTCATTTTTATTTGTTTTTTCTCCATTTATCAATTCTTCTATTGAAATTTCTAATATTTCACACAATGGTTTATATAAAGATACATCAGGCATATTTTTGCCATTTTCCCATCTTGAAATTGTTCTATTATTTATGCCTAATTTTATAGCTAATTGTTCTTGAGTAAGATTTTTCTTTTTTCTTGCAGAAGCAATAAATTTTCCAATTTTTTCTAAATTCATATTATAATCTTTGCTCCTTCCAATATAATTATAAACTATATCTTCGCTAATTTAACACGACACAAAATGAGAATTATAATAATATAATGTTTTACCATAAAAAAGAGATAACATTTTCATGCTATCTCCCCACCTGATTATCTAGAACCAAATAATTATTTTTTATTTATCCAAAGTATCCATAATATAAGGAACTATCTGCATCTTTCTAGATAATACGCCATCAATACTTACTCCTTCATATATTTCATCTAACTTAAAACTAGACTTTATAACATCACTAGAAGAAGTATTATAAATACAATAAGACTTGTTTTCAAATATATCGCAAACAAATAATGTAAGCACCTTAAAGTTCTTTTCAGTAGCCTCAATATCCAAATAAGAAATTAAACTACCCATTTTCTTTTTAAGAAGATTAAAATCAGTTGTTAATATTTGACCTATTCCTATCAAACAATCATTTATTTTATAAGTTTTAAAATCTTTATGTAAAAGTTGCTCATTACTTAGTCCCTTAATACTCATACCATGTTTAAGCATATCCATTCCATACTCTTTATAATTAATTTTAGCAATTTTAGACAAATTAATTAAAGCATCACTATCTCTCATAGTAGTAGTAGGAGATGATAACAATATTGTATCGGATATTATAGCGGAAGCCATTAAACCAGCTATATCACTAGGAATATTTATATTATTTTCTTTATATAAATCATAAATAATAGTATTAACACTTCCACAATAAGAATTTCTAAAATTTATAGGTTTTTTAGTATTAATATCACCTATATTATGATGATCTACTACTTCAACTATTTCTGCCTCATCTAAACCATCAACACTTTGAGAAAAATTATTATGATCAACTAATATTACTTTCTTTCTGTTAACCTCATTAACATCAGTTAAAGTTAGTAATCCTTTACAATCATTCTTACTTGTCACAATAGGATAATTAGTATGCTTTAAAGTCTTACTTTTATCTAAAAAATCAGATAAATAATCTATGTCACTAAAAGTAACTGCATTCTCTACTCTAATAAAGTTCTTAATATAATTAGAAAGAAAAATATTTTTACTAACTTCATATGCAGTCATAGGTGTAGATATAATATTAACTTTATTCTTTTTTGCTTTGCTTAAAATATCATGAGAAATTTCTAAATTGCCTACTAAAATAATAAGTTTAACTTTACTATCAATCGCATATTCAAGAATAGTCTTTCTATCACCAACTATTAATATATTATTTTCGTTAAGATTAGCTTTCTCTAAAAATGTTTCTTTAGCAAAAGTTGCGGCTAAAACAATACCATTAATTTCTTTATCAAATTTTAATACTTTTTCACCTTTTAAAACATTAATAATATTTCCATAAGAAGTATCTATTTTATGATAATCACCATTTATAATAGTTCTTGCTATTTCCTTTAATGAAACATATCCAAAATACTTATTTTTGTTTTCTACCACAGGAATACCAGTCAAAGAATACTTATTCATATAATCAAAAGCATCCTTAATAGATAAATTCTTGTCTATAAAACAATCTCTATGATAATTAACATCTTTAATTTGCAATTTCACATCATTTAAATGACAAGGTATTTTAAAACCAAAATAATCTAATGCATATTTAGTTTCAGGATTAATATCTCCTAAAATAACTGGCTTAGTATCATAACCTAATTGATTTTTCAAATATGATAATGCTATTGCAGCACAAACAGAATCAGTATCTGGATTTTTATGTCCAAAAATATAAGTTAATGAGTTATTCATAATATTTTCCCCTTTTTATAAAATTATTTAATCTATTTTTATTAATTCATAATTTGTAGTACCCACACCTAATTTCTCAGCAGATAAAGTAGTATGAATACCATTTCTTGACTCAATTCTCTCAATCAAATGATCTTTTCCTGGGTCATCAGAAAAATATACTAAATCAAGGCATGCTTTGTCAAGAGCAACTGGATCAGTTGATGCTAAAATCCCAATATCTTTCATACAAGGATCTTCAGCAACAGCACAACAATCACAATCAACTGACATATTTTTCATTATATTAACATATACAATCCTATCTTTAAAATAAGAATTAACACTACTAGCAGCATCGGCCATAGATTCCAAAAATGAATCATGATCAGCAGTCCATATATCCTGAGGATTACCTGCCCCGTGAATATATGCTTTTCCATGACTAGAAGCAAGACCTATAGAAATGTTTTTTAATGCGCCTCCATATCCTCCCATTGGATGACCTTTAAAATGAGAAACAACTATCATAGAATCATAATTAAACATATTAGCACCAACATAATTTTTCTTGATTCTCTTTCCATTAGGTATTTCTAACACTTCTTCTTTATCTTTATCAAGTAAATCAACATTATATAATTTAGACCAACCATTATCCTTTAATAACTTTATATGTTTTTCACTAGTATTTCTTGCACCATCATAAGCAGTATTACATTCAACAATAGTTCCATTATAATGATTAACTAATTCCTTATAAAATTCTGGTCTAATAAAATTTTGATTCCCTTTTTCACCACTATGTACCTTAATAGCAACTTTATTGGTTGGATTAAAATCAAGTTTTTCAACTATTTTTTCTAACTCTTCACCACTAATATTACTACTAAAATAAACATTTGATTTTTTATTCTTCATATCTGCTCCTTAATATACAAATATATTTTATCACAAAAACAAAAGTATTTTAATATTAGTTTAAATTTGATATACTTATAAAGTGTCAACAAGGAGAAAATATGACATACGATAAAGAGTTTAAAGATTATGTAAATGAAATTCTAAAAAATAAAGAATTTATAAAAAGGAAGAAATATATGCATCACGAAAATGAAAGTGTATATGATCATTCTTTAGAAGTAGCATATAATTCATATTTATATGCTAAAAAGCATAATTTAAATTGTAAAGATATTTCAATAGGGGCTTTATTACATGATTTTTATTATAATCCATGGCAAGAATCTCATATTAAAAAAAGTTTTTTTCAAAATGCATGGATTTGTTCACGCAAGAGAAGCATTAAATAACTCTAAAGAAGTATTTCCACATCTTATAAACAATAGAATTGAAGATATAATCTTAAAACACATGTTTCCATTAAATATAAAATTACCTAAATATAAAGAAACATGGGTAGTAACAATAATGGATAAAAAATGCTCATTAAAAGTATTAAAGCATCCAAAATCTCTGCCAAAATATTTAGGCTTTAAAAGAAAGAAGGTAAAAAATGCATAATTTTCAAATATACTTTTTATTATTTTTAACATATTCATGTTTAGGATGGATTATGGAAGTAATTGCTACTTATCCAGATACAAAAAAATTTGTAAATAGAGGATTTTTAATAGGTCCATATTGTCCAATATATGGTTATTGTTCAATTGCTATGATTTTATTATTAAATAACGTTAAATCAAATATATTATTATTTTTACTTTGTATAATCGTATGTAGTATTGGAGAATATGCAACTAGTTATATTATGGAAAAAATGTTTCATGCAAGATGGTGGGATTATACAAAACATAAATTTAATTTAAATGGAAGAATATGTTTAAGCAATTGCTTAGCATTTGGAATATTAGGATTTCTACTAATAAAATTTATAAATCCATTCTTCTTTGAAATATATTCATCATTAACTATCAAAACAATAAACATTTTATTTTATACATTAATTACAATATTCATAATAGACTCAATAATATCATTTAATACAATATTTAAAATTAAAAATCTATCTATTAAATATAAAAATTTAGATAATACAAGTGAAATAAAAGATAAAATAAAAAAGATGTTCTATAAAAATTATTTTTCAAAGAGAATATTTAAAGCATCTCCAGAATTTCACAAAGAAATTAGAAAAATATTTGAAGACTTTATTCAAAAGATTGAAAATAAGTAGCTACAAAATAGTTACTTTTTTAATATAAGATTGTAAAAATGTGTATATATTTATCAATTTAAACAATTTATGTTGTATAATTAATTAAGAGGTGTAATATGTTTGACAATAAAAAAATATTCATACTAGGTATGGCAAGAAGCGGATATCATGCTGCAAGAGTACTTGCTCATCATGGATGTGAAATTGTATTAAATGACAAAAATGAAAATCAAGATAAAGATCATATTAAAGAATTAGAAAGTCTAGGAGTAAAAGTAATATTAGGTAGTCACCCAGATGATATATTAGATGAATCATTTGATTACTTAATTAAAAATCCAGGAGTTAAATTTGAACATAAATATTTGAAATATGCTGAAGAACATAATATCAAAGTAATAAATGAAATAGAAATGGCCTACCATCTATTACCAAAAGGAGTCAAATTAGTAGCTATAACTGGTACTAATGGTAAAACAACTACTACATCAATTATATATGATATAGTTTCACATGCATTTCCAGGAAGAACACATTTAGCAGGAAATATAGGTTTCCCATTATGTGAAGTAATAGAAAATATTAAAGAAAATGATTATTTAATTATGGAAATAGGTGTACCACAATTACACGATTTCTATGATTTTAATCCAAATATTGCAGTATTAACAAATATTTTTGAAGCACACTTAGATATGTTTAAAACAAGAGAATATTATAATGAAACTAAATTAAGAATGTTCCAAAATCATACTAAAAAGAATATAGCAATAATAAATTATAGTAATGAAGATGCATATAGAATAACAAAAGATATAAAAAGTACAAAAAAATATTTTTCTAGTAAAGAAATTATTAACGGAAGTTATTTAAAAGAAGATAATATTTATTATTATGATGAAAAAATTATTAATGTCCATGATTTAAAATTACAAGGAGCTCATAATTATGAAAACGTTATGTGTGCAATTATGGTTTCAAAAGAATTAAATATTAGTAATGATATAATAGTAAAAACATTAAAAGAATTTACAAGTGTAGAACATAGAATAGAATATGTAAGAACACTAAATGGTAAAGAATTTTATAACGATTCTAAAGCAACCAATATAACTTCAACTCAAATAGCATTATCTGCTTTCAATAAACCAACTGTTTTATTATTAGGCGGATTAGAAAGACATCAAAATTTCTTAGATTTAAAAGATTATTTAAAAAACACAAAATTAGTTATATGTTTTGGAGAAAATAAGAATAGAATAAAAGAAGAAATGGATTCACTAAATATTGAAACATTTGTAGTAGAAAATTTAAAAGAAGCAGTTGCTTTAGCAAATGAGCATAGTTCTAAAGGCGATGTTATATTATTAAGCCCAGGTAGTGCATCTTGGGACCAATATAAATGTTTTGAAGATAGAGGAACAGAATTCAAAGAACTAGTTAAAAATTTACAATAAATAGTCAATAAAAAAGGATAAACTAACAAAATTTATCCTTTTTATTATTAATCACAAGAAGCAGAAGGAATATTATGAACTAAAACTTGAATATCAGTAACAAAATAATTGCTATTTCCATCAACAGTAAAATTATAAGTCTTAATAGGTTCATCATATTTTATATATTCAATATTTGTTATTTCAATTTTTTCATTATCGGATGATAACATCCAATCCCCTACTTTTACATTAAATGCTCTTACCCATCCTTTATCTATAATATAAAGTTCATGCCTTGGAGACATTTCAACAACCTTACCACCAATTGTCATTTTATAAGTATCTAAAGTACTACTAACAATTACATTAATTACAGTTTTTAACTCTAATTCATTATTATCAAGATTATATGAATAAACTTTTTCACCAACTTTTATATCTTCTATATTCTTAAATCCATTTTCTGTTTTTACTTTAGTTCCAGCAACAAAACAATAATTATAGTCAGTTGAAGTTTCTCCTATTTTAATATTACTTAAAGTATATGCTTCAATTTTATATTCAGCAGAAGAACAAGTATTATCATAATCTGTATCAATAAATGAAAAAGCAAAATTTTCAGATTTATTATCAAGAGTAACCTCTTTTATATTTACAAAGTTATTATCGACATTTCCACTAGAAGCCTTAGTAATCTTTCTATATACAACATATTTAACTTTGTCAAATTCATATTCATTACTAGATGATTTTAACGAAATACTCAACCTTGATTTGCCAGAATATAAACCAGAATCTGTACTCAACGTATAACTACCATTTAATTTCGAAGTAACTCCTAATTTTTCTAATATATTTGTATCACTACATTTAATATCTTTAAAACTTTCATCTACAGAAACAGTATCTAAACTAGTAATTTTAATATCATCACCAGTTTGTTTAAC
>CAZBAZ010000043.1:0-8921 GCA_964490375.1 uncultured Clostridium sp. | reverse complement strand
ATTTGAGACATTTTCAAATGCCATTACTTAAGACATTATCATAAACTAATCATAGAAAATAGGGGTAAATAGATAATTTCTTCTTGTAAATCAATTATTTATTTGCTATAATCTTTAATGTATAAAAAAAGGAGGGCAATAATATGGCAAAGAAAGAAAATAGAGAAGGTATTGCTTTACAATGTACTGCTTGTAAGAATATTAACTATTTAACAAGTAAAAACAAGAAAAATAGTGATGGTAAATTAGAAATAAAAAAATTCTGTCCTAAATGCAATAAAACAACTGATCATAAAGAAAGAAAGGCAGCGTAATAGAATATGTTTAATATAAATGACATTAAAAATGGTATGACAATTAAATATGAAGGCGTTATTTACCAAGTAGTTGATTTTCAACATGTTAAGCCTGGTAAAGGAAGTGCTTTTGTAAAAACTAAGCTTAAGAATTTAAAAGCCGGTACTACTCAAGAAATTACATTTAATGCTGGTATTAAGATGGAAAAAGCTGATGTAAGAAAGAATCAATTATCTTATTTATATCAAGCTGGTGATAATTATGTATTTATGGATAATAATTCATATGATCAAATTGAGTTACCTGGAAGTTTACTTGTAGATGAAGCTAAATTCTTAAAAGAGGGTATGAATGTTGAATCTATGACAATTGAAGGAGAAGTAATTGGTATAAGTTTACCAGAAAAAGTTTCTTATAAAGTTATTAGCGCTCCTGATGCTGTTAAGGGAAATACAACTAGTAGTGCTCAAAAAGATGTAACTATTGAAACTGGTTATACATTAAAAGCACCTTTATTTATTTCTGAAGGTGAAGAAATAGTAATTACTACAAGAGATGGTAAATACTTTAGTAGAGGCTAATTAATTTAGCTTTTTTTTTGGAAATTTTGACTTTATTATTATTTTATGGTATAATATGCGCGAAATTGAAGGGGGAAATTATTCATGAATATAGTTTATGAAAAAAAAGGAAGTAGTGTTACTGTTTGCAAATATGATAATTTATCTAAAAAAATTGTACATGATATAAGAGATAATGTTGATAATATCGATGAAATATTAATGCTTGAAAATAAATATGAATATATTGATGATAAATCTAAAAAAATTAATGCACAATTAAAAAAACTTGGTAAAGATGCAAAAGATGCAAAATTAAATAATTTTCGTGCGATTATGATGGGAGTGGCTTGCTATGTTTTGATGAGTTTTGTGCCTACTTTAATACCACCAATTGCTGCTATTATTTTATCTATATTTGCAACTGGTACTGTTATATTTTCTTCTAATAGTATAGATAAAATAAAAGAATATAATGATAATAAAGGTCATTTAGAAAAGCAAATTGCTGTTTTAAATGATATGGGTGAACACACTTATAAAAAGAGATTAGAACTTGGAAGAACATCAATTAAAGTTAATACGATATCTAATCATCCATATAATGTTAAAAGTGTTGAAGAAGAAACTAATAAGGAATTTGATGAGATTATGAGTTCAAAAAATAAGGTTAATGCTGATAATAATAAACATTCTCATCTTTCAAAAACACCTTTAGTTGACAAATATCGTAAATCAAAATTTGTTATGAGATTTAAAAAACATGGTATAAGTGATGAAAAAATTGAAAAAGAGTTAAAAAATATAGAAAAAAATATTTCAAGTCAGTCACAACTTAGTTATGAAGAAGCATATAAAAAATTTGAAAGAGAAGTAAATGAAATTTTTGATGAAATTGATTCTCATAAAAAATTAGAAAGGAAAAAATAATAATGAATGATTTTTATTTAAGAAAGAATGGAAAAACTATTATATTTGATGAAGAAGGAGAAGAAACTTCTAGAGAATATGAAGATGGTATGAGAAGTATACTTGAAAGCGAAAATAAAATAGAAAGAATAGAAAATAATATAGCTAATAATAAGAAGTTAAATAAACAATTTAAACTTATGAGATTAATTAATATGTTTACTACTGCTGGTTTTAGTTCTCTTGCATTATACTATGCATATCAATTTGTTAATGTTCCTGAAACTACTATTTATAATTTACCTTTAATTGTTACATCATTATGTATACCTTTTAGTGCTATATTTATGGAGGCATTTAATAAAAGAGTTAAAGGAATTAATTATAGTGATACTATATTAAATGAAGAATTGGAACATGAGAATACTAGACTTCAAGAATTAAAAGAAAATAAATCTAAAGAAATTACTGATGAAAAAGACTATGGTAAGGTTCCTAGAACAGGAGTTAAAACTGTTGATAAGAAAAGTAATGTTTCTTATGAGTTTGGTCAAAGAAGAGATTTTTATTATAAAAAATATAAAAACAATAGATTAACTAATTATTTAAAGAAAAAAGGCTATGATGAAGAAAAAATTAATATGTTATATGAATTAATTGCTAGAGATTTACAATTAGAGGTTGATAATATTAATGAAAAAACTCAAGCTAAATCTGAAGAATTAACAAGAAAATTAGAAATGTAATTGACAAAGAAATTTAAATAATTTATACTTATTTCATTAAGTGATGAAAAAATAATATTAGTTATAATATTTAGGTTATAGAAAGTTAGTGGTTGATGGAAACTAATATATATTATAATGAAGTTACATATTTTGGAGCTTAAAGGTGATGCTTTATAATCTTTGAGTTAGATTTTATCTATGAATTAAGGTGGTACCACGATATAATCGTCCTTATATATGGTACCTTTTTTATTGGAGGAAAAAATGAGAAAGTTTGAAAAAATAAGTTTTGAGCAATTTAAAAAAGATGTGTGTGATGATAAAAAATTATATGAAAGCATTGTTCTTCCTAAGAGAAGTACTAAATTAAGTGCTGCTTATGATATTAGAAGTGCTAATGATGGAATTATTCATCCTGGTGAAGCATGTGTATTTAATACAGGTCTTAAAGTTGCTATGAATGAAGATGAAGTATTTAATATATATTGTAGAAGTTCTCTTGGATATAAATATAATGTTTGTTTAGCAAATAGTGTAGGAGTTATTGATGCTGATTATTATAATAATGAAGATAATGAAGGCCATTTTAGAGTAAAACTTATTAATCATGGAAATAAAGATTTTGAAGTTAAGTTTGGAGATAGAATAGCTCAAGGAATATTTATGAAGTATTTGACTATTGATGATGAAGATGAAATAAAAGATACTAGAAAAGGTGGAATTGGTTCTACTAATAAGAAGGAAGGTAATTAATATGAATTTTTTTGAAGAATTAAAATGGAGAGGTGTAGTTAAAGATATAAGTAGTCCTGATTTAGAGGAAAAACTTAATAATGAGAAACTAACATTTTATTTAGGAACAGATCCTACTGCTGATAGTTTACATATTGGACATTATGCTTCTTTTGTTACTGCTAAGAGACTTGCTATGCATGGACATAATCCAATTATATTAGTAGGTGGAGCAACTGGATTAATTGGAGACCCTAGACCTACTGCTGAAAGAGAAATAATATCTAAAGAGAAGGTTAGTGAAAATATTAAAGGTTTAACTAAACAAGTAACTAAATTGTTAGATGGTAAAGCTAAAGTAGTTAATAATTATGATTGGACTAAAGATGTAACATTCTTAGACTTTTTAAGAGATATTGGAAAATATATTAATGTTAATTATATGCTAAATAAAGATATTATATCTAGAAGACTTGAGTCTGGTATTACTTATGCTGAATTTAGTTATACTTTATTACAAGGATTTGATTTTTTATATTTATTTAATAATGAAAATTGTGTATTACAAGCAGCTGGTAGTGATCAATGGGGTAATATTACTACAGGAATAGAGTTAATTCGTAAGATTGAAGGCAAAGAAGCTTATGGATTTACAATGCCTTTAATACTTGATAGTACTGGAAAGAAATTTGGTAAAAGTGAGGGTAATGCATTATGGCTTGATAAAGAAAAAACAAGTCCATATAAAATATATCAATATTTAATTAATTCTGAAGATTCTAAAGTTATAGAATATTTAAAAGTATTTACTTTCTTATCTCGTGAAGAAATTGAAAGCTTAGAAAAAGATACTTTAGAACATCCTGAACTTAGAAAGGCTCAAAAAGCTTTAGCATATGAAGTAGTTAAAGATTTACATGGAGTGGAAGAAGCTGAAATTGCTAGAATAACTAGCGAAGAAGTATTTTCTAAAGGATATAGTGAAGAGGGTATGCCTAGTGAAGATATTAAATTAGAAGAAAATACAAATATATTAGATTTACTAGTTTTAAGTAAAATTGCTCCTTCGAAGAGTGAAGCTAGAAGATTAGTTCAAGGAAATGGAATTAGTATTAATGGTGAAAAAGTAAGTGATGTTAATATGATTATTGATGATAGTTTATTTAAAGATAATTCACTTGTAATTAGTAAAGGTAAAAAAACTCATATAAAAATTAACTTAGTAAAATAAGTTAATTTTTTCTTTTATAAAGAAGAGTGATGTTATATAATTATAATGAGGATGTGATAATATGATTATGAAGTGTTCTAAAGATAGACCATGGTATATTAATTTATTATTCTGTTTTATATGTTTAGTTGGAATAATTGTTTTACCTACAATATTTTCTTTAATGTATAGTGACTTTATTAAGTCTGAAACAATATGTTCTTTTTTATCTGAAGTCACTTTTGTTTTAATACTTGTTTTGATGTATTATGAAGACTTAATAAAAGAAGCTAAAACGTTTAAAAGAGATTTTAAGAAGTCTATGAAGAGTTCAATAAAGTATTATGTGATGGGTATAATGAGTATGATATTTTTTAATTTACTTATTACTATGATTCTTAAAAATGATATTTCTACTAATGAAAGCCAAGTAAGAGAAATGTTATTTAATAATACTATATACGCTTTAATTAATATATCTATATATGCTCCAATAAGTGAAGAAATTATATTTAGAAAAAGTATTCAGCCTTTAATAAATAATAAATGGTTATATGCTTTTGTATGTGGAGTTTTATTTGGCGGTGCTCATATATTAACTAATGTACTTGGTGGTACTTTTGTAATAAGTGATTTGATTTATATATTACCTTATGGTTCTTTAGGAGTTGCTTTTGCATTAATGGATTATGAAAATAGAAGTGTATTTAATTCTATGACAATTCATTGTTTACATAATACTATGACTGCTTTATTACTTCTTTCTATGTTTTATTTAGGTGTTGCATAATGAGTGAAGTAGAAAAAGATAATCATGAATTAGAAGAAAAAGAAGAACATAAGAAAAAACATAATTTCTTGAATTTTTTAATATTTGTAGTAGTTTTATTAGTTGGTTGTATTTTCTATTCTAAATATGTTGGTATTAAAGGGTTAATAGTAAAAGAATATAGAGTAGAGAGTAGTATATTAACAGAGAATTTTAGTGGTATTAAAATAGTTCATTTTAGTGATTTATTATACAAATCTACTGTTGAAAGTGAAGATGTTAAAAACTTAGTTAAAAAAATTAATGAATTAAGAGCGGATATAGTAGTTTTCACTGGTGATTTAGTTATTAAAGATGCTAAAATAAGTTCTGAAGATAAGGAAATGTTAATTAATGAACTTTCTTCAATTAAAGCAAGCATTGGTAAATATGCTATTAATGGTGATAATGATTATTCTTATAGTGATTATAATGAAGTTATGAGTAGAAGTAACTTTAAAGTGTTAAATAATCAATATGAAGAAATATTTTATAAAACTAATGAATCTTTATATATAGTTGGTTTACCTTGTTCATTTAAGGAAAAAGTTAATTTAGATGAAGCATTTAAGTTTTATAGTGATGAGAATAGACATTATATAATTGTTTTAGCTCATGATGGTAAAACTATTAAATATTTAGATGAAAGTACATATGAAGTAGATTTGGTATTGCTTGGTCATTCTTTAAATGGTAGTGTTGTTATACCTTTTTATGGTGGATTATTTGTAGATGATAATTCATATAAATATTATAGTGAACATTATGAAAAAGGAATAACTAATATATATGTTTCTAGTGGTATTGGAACATTAAAATATAAGTATAGATTTATGAATAAACCATCTTTTAATTTATATCGTTTAAAAGCACAATCATAGTTGTGCTTTTTTCATAAGATAATTTAGAGGTGAATGGTTATGTATGGAAAGTTTAAATATACAAAAAATAATAGATTTGGTTTTGCTGCTCCATTTTTATTAGGGGCTTTAACTGGTGGAGTAGCAGTGGATTATTTTAGTCCTTATAGACCTAGACCAGTTTATTATAATAATCCTTATGGATATTATCCTTATTATTGATATTTATTTATAAACAAAAAGATGATTTTTGATAGTCATCTTTATTTTAAGTCTGCCATATACTTTTTTAATTGTTTTGAGTTTGGACCTAATATAATTTTTAATTCATTATCTATTTCTACAATTCCTTTAGCACCTAATTTTTGTATTCCTTCTTTATTGACTAATGAAGTATCTTTAAGTGTTACTTTTAATCTTGAAAGATTTATTTGTGAATCAATTATATTATCTTTTCCACCTAAGTATTGAATTAATTTATTAATTTCAATAGCAAAGTCTTTTCTATTCATCTTAATTACAATTAATGATATTATAATCAAGATTGCAATAATAATTAAATATTGTTCCCAATTCATTGTATAGTTGCCTCCTCAATATTATTTATAGTTAATATTTTATTATATAATCTTGTTGTTAAATCATTTTCTTCATCTATAGTATGTGTATTATCATGGTTTATAACTTTTCCATTATATATGAATAGTACTTCTGGCATATATATTGTTTTATTGTTTAAATCATCTGTGCTTAAATAATCATTTAATAAACTAACTAATTTTTGATATTTAACATTATTTGAGCTTCTATCACTTTTAATATTACAATATACTATTTCATTTAAATTAGCTTCTTTACTAGCTTTATCTAAAGATTCTGCATATTGTTGACATAAATCTGATTCAGGAGAGCATAAGAATATTACACCAGAACCTGATTGAACTATTTTGATAACATCTTCAATATTTTTATATTTAAATACATTATCTTTTTCTACTAAAGTATATTCACTATTTATATTTTTATATTCGATTTTGATATTTTCTGCTTTTTCGGTAAACTTATTATATATTAGTAGAGCTCCACAAATAGCAATAATTACTACTATTATGATTTTTATTTTTTCCATCTTATCACTTCCTAAAGTATTTTATCATAAAATTATAAAATAGTAAATTTACTTATATAATTGTTCCATGATAGATTCGTTTTTATGCTTTAAATAGTAATCAGTATCAAACATATTATTTAATGCTTCTTTGAAAGATTTTAGTTTTCTTTTTTGAAGTTTTATTTTTATAGATGCTGGATTTTGTCTTGCTAGTGTATTTTTTTTCATGTAATCAAATAGTGTGAATAGACTAGCTACTGTAATTATCATGCTAAGCATAAATATCACTAATTTAGTGTTTGATATTATAAGTAATAATTTATGATTTTTAATATTAAATTTATTTAGTGCAATAAGTGTAAAACTCAATATAACACATATATCTAAAATGATTGTTTTTATTTTTCCTGTTTTACTTGATTGAACATTTCCGCCATATCTATATGTAGAGTAGCTTGTATAAAATATGGCTATTTCTAAAATTAGAGGTATAAACATTGATTCATATTGGATACCTAATAGTATAAATGCGATTGAATTTAATAGTTTATCACTAATTGCATCAATCATGCTTCCAAAGAATGTAGAGCAGTGTAGTGTTCTTGCAAGAAATCCATCAATAGCGTCTGTAGCAAAAAGTATTAGAGTTATTAATGCACAATTTTCTGCTCCTTTAAAACAATAAATGAATGGAAGGGCGATTGCTCCGATTAATCTTGTAATTGTTATTAAATTTATAAATACTATTTCAATATTTTTAATTAAACTATTCTTCATGTATATTATTTTATGAAATATAAGTAAATTTGTCAATATTGTGGTTTTTTCTAGTAAAATATGGTATAATTTGTTTTGCATGGGGCTGCATTGATTCGACAAAATTATATTTGGGTAGAATGCAAGTAGTAGGCATACTTTAAATGCAAAAATCAAAATAACTGGAAACGATTATAGTTTCTCTCCAGCTTTTGCTTAATTTAGTAAGGGCTTGAGCATCCTCTTAGACTTTGTTCACGAGTTTAAAGTAGGGTGTCATAAAGTGAACTATATTATAGATATGTTTGTGATTTATAATGAATGTTTTACAAACTTTGAATAATAAGAGAAGTTGGAAATCTACATTATTATTTGAGTATAAAAACCAACTAAACTTGTAGAAATTCTATTGGAATGAATTTTGGACAGGAGTTCATTACTCCTCAGCTCCACCAATATTGTTATTTTAACCCTAAATTTGGGCTTTTTATTTGTAAATTATTACACCAAACACACTACGAAACACACTTTTTATAAATTGTCTAATACTTGGATCATACTTTCAAGTTCACTTTTATACATATGAGTATAAGTATTTAGAGTAATTGATATGTTGCTATGACCTAGATATTTAGATACTAAAACTATACTTGTTTCTTCTTTAATCAATAGTGATGTACATAAATGCCTAAAAATCGTGGAACTTTATTAGCATTTATATTTTTTTAATTTCAATAAAAAATAGGGTTTTATATTTCCCTATTTATTAAATAAGTCACTATGACTACCTATTATAACAAGTAATAACACTAAATTATCGTTAATGTATTTGTAAACTAAAAGCCAGTCAGGCTTTAAATGACACTTCATACAATCCCTGTAAGTTTTGTCACTTATTAAATGGTGATTTTGATATTTTGACTCTAATTTTTCATAATTGCTAGTCTTGT
>CAZBAZ010000042.1:0-9214 GCA_964490375.1 uncultured Clostridium sp. | reverse complement strand
GTGTAAACCACCTCTCTTAAATAATTCCAGTTTCATTTTAGAATAAAGAAATATATTTTGATTTTGATTTTTCCTTGATAGAACGGGATTATAGTGATATAATATCTAGCCACAGGGAGTGGTAAACATGTTAAATTTTACTTTTGGCAATTTGTATTGGGCTCAAATGCCCCTTACTCAAGCAGAACTTGCAGAAATACCAGAAAGTCACAGAATAAGACCATACTTAGTTTTTGCAAGCGCTGAAGAAAACGTTTTTTATGCATTTGCAAGTACTAGTAAGGAACCTGATCCTATTGCAATAGAGAGCTATTATATAACCACTGGTTCTTCATATATAAAATTAGAAAAATGTTATTGTATATCACTAGAAAATTTAAATCATTTTAATGAAAGTGAAGATGGATTTTTAGCACCATTTAATAAACTATCAAAAAGAACATACTCAGAACTCATAAAAAAGTTAAAATTAAATATAGATTATGATGAAACAATTTATCCACAAAAAGTGATAAATAAAATTAAAAGAGAATATTATCATCAATATTTTAATAATAAAGATATATTGTTTAATGGAAAAAAATATATCGTATGTTTAGAAGAAAATGAGGATGGATATAAAGTATGTGATATTAGTTTTGTTCCAACTGAAGGATATACAGAATTTTTAGTAAATGGATATAAATGCTATGTTAGTCCTGAAACATATACACTTGATAGTTTATATGGAGAATATGAAGTGTTTTTGGTATCTAGTAATTTACCAGCAATTTTAAATACATCAAAAACTTGCAGAAGTAAAGTTGAAACGACTACAAATGTCAATGATATAAATACGCTTCCAATAGGTTCAGTAATTGGATACAATTATGATGAAGAAGAAAAATATATTTTAATTAAAACAAGAGAAGATGAAGAAAGAGTTTATTTTTTACTTGGCAGAGAAGGATCTTATCAAAGAGATTATATTGAATACTCATTTTCAAAAGACTGCGATTTTGAATATGAATTCTATCATATATTAGGAAAAGATAAATTAGCTTATTCATTAACTAAAATAAAAAATAATTAAATTTTGTCTTACGAGTAGTAAGACTTTTTATATTTGTGAAAAACTTGAAAAAATTAGCACTCATATATTGACTTTGCTAACATATAATAATATAATGAATATAGCACAAGAAAAGAGAGAGTGCTAAAGGAGGTATATGATGATTGGAACAAGACAAAAAGAACTACTAAAGACAATAGTTGAAGAGTATGTAAAGACTGCAAGACCTGTTGGAAGTAAATCACTATGTAAAAAATTCAAATGTTCAAGTGCAACAATAAGAAATGATATGGCTGCATTAGAAGATTTAGGATATTTAGAAAAGACTCATATATCTTCAGGAAGAATTCCATCTGAAATTGGATATAGATACTATGTGGATAATTTGATGGAACCTAAAAAAATTAGTGGAGAAGATATGCTTAAACTTCAAACTATATTTGCTAATAAAGATTTAGAATTAAATGATGCGATTAGTAAAAGTTTAGAAATAATAAGTGATATGACAAATTACACATCAGTTGTTTTAGGTAAAGAATCAAGTGATGCTAAACTACAAAAAGTAGAAGTGGTACCTATCAGTGACAGACAATTGGTTGCAATAGTTATAACAGATACTGGTCATGTTGAAAATAAAAATATTAATCTTGAAGAAAATATTCCAGTTAATGAAATAACTAAAACTACTGAGTTACTAAACAAAATGCTTATTGGGACGCCTTTAGATGATGTTCCAAGTAAATTAGAATTTAAGATAAAACCAATAATTGGAAATTACATTGAAAATTATGAGGTTGTCTACAATGCATTTTATAATGCGCTATCTAATTTTACTAATGAAAGAAATGTTCATTTTACAGGTAAAGCCAATATATTAAAACAACCAGAATTCAGTACAGTTGATGATGTTAAAAACATTATAAGTAAATTTGAAAGCAAAGATATGGTGAGTAAAATTGAAGAAAGTGATGATGAGGTTAAGGTATATATTGGTAGCGAAAGCGATATTGATGAAAATGTAACAATAGTTAAAACCAAATATAAGGCTGGTGGTAGAGAAGGAAGCATAGCAATTATAGGACCCAAAAGAATGGAATATGAAAGAGTAGTAAATATGCTTGAATATTTGAAACAAAATATTGAGGGTAAGGTAGGTAATAAATGACAGAAAATTCTATCAAAGAAGAAATTGAAAAGTTATGTAGTCACATTAAAGCAATCATGGATGAAATAGAAAAATTAGAAAGAACAGATATTCTAACTTCTAGAAAATGTGAAAATAAAATAGTTGAAGCATTAAAGCAATATAGGCCATTAGGAAATATAAATTTTATAGTTAGTCACGAAGAAATAGAAAAAGAAGCCAAGGCTATTAAAATGCAATCAAATAATAATAAAAAGATAGTGAGTACAATAAAGAAAAAAATCGCAATATTTGATACAAATACTTTATGTGGACATATTAGTTATTGCATGAAGATTTTAACTGAATTAGAAATAAATGATATAGCTTTATCAAGAAAATTTGCTAGAAAAATAATGAATACGTTAATGGAATATAGTTTTTTTAAAACAATAAACTTTTCTATGATAGAAGAAAACTTGCTTGAAGATATGCAAACTCTATATATGCAAGAACAAGCAAAATTAACATTAAGTAAAGGAGATAATAATGTCAAAGAAAAATAAAAATGCAAAAGAAGAAGTAAAACAAAACACTTGCAATGAAAATTGCGACTGTGAAGTAAACGAAAGCTGTTCTTGTGAAGAAGAAACTAGTGGATGTACTGGTTGCTGTGATTCATGCGGTGGATGTGGAGAATCTAGTATTGACCCTGAAACTATGATTCAAATTCTTGGAAGTAGAAATCAAGAATTAGAAGAAAAATATATGCGTTTACAAGCAGAATATTTAAATTTCAAAACAAGAACGCAAAGTGAAATTAGTAAAATGCTTTTATATGAAGGAGAAGACTTCATAAAAGAAATTTTAGTTATAAAAGACAACTTTGAAAGAGCAATTATGATGGATGACAATGATTTATCCGATGAAGTTAGTAAGTTCCTAAGTGGATTTAAAATGATACTTGGAAATTTAACTAGTTTACTAGATAAATTTGAGGTTAAAGAAATAGAATGTCAAGGACTTGAATTTGATCCAACAGTTGCCGAGGCAGTGCTTACAGAACATGATGAAAATAAACCTGAAAATGTAGTGCTTGAAGTATTAACTAAAGGATATAAATATAAAGATAAAGTTATTAGACATGCTATGGTTAAAGTAAATAAATAAATAAAAAAGGAGAGATAGATTTATGACAAAAGTAAATAAAGTTATAGGTATAGATTTAGGTACAACAAATAGTTGTGTTGCTGTACTAGAAGGTGGAGAACCAAAGGTTATTCCAAATGCTGAAGGTAATAGAACAACTCCTTCAGTTGTAAGTTTTAAAAATGGAGAGGTAAGAGTTGGAGATGTTGCAAAACGTGAAGCTCAAACTTCAACAAATGTAATTAGTTCAATTAAAAGATTAATGGGAACTAAAGAAAAAGTAGAAGCAGAAGGTAAAAAATATACACCAGAAGAAATTAGTGCTAAAATTCTTATGAATTTAAAAGAAACTGCAGAAGCATATTTAGGTGGAGAAGTATCAAAAGCTGTTATTACAGTTCCAGCATACTTCAATGATGCACAAAGACAAGCAACTAAAAATGCTGGTAAAATTGCTGGTTTAGATGTTGAAAGAATTATCAATGAACCAACAGCAGCAGCATTAGCATATGGACTTGATAAACAAGAAAATGCTCATACAGTTCTTGTATACGACTTAGGTGGTGGAACATTCGATGTATCAATTTTAGAATTAGGTGATGGCGTATTTGAAGTTAAATCTACTAGTGGTAATAACCATTTAGGTGGAGATGATTTTGATAATAGAATTATAGATTATATTGTTAAAGAATTTAAGAAAGATAATGGAATTGATTTGTCTAAAGATAAACTTGCTATGCAAAGATTAAAAGAAGGTGCTGAAAAAGCTAAAAAAGATTTAAGTGGTGTTAAAACTACTCAAATTAGTTTACCATTTATTACTCAAGGTGAAAATGGACCTTTACATATTGATATGACATTAACAAGAGCTAAATTCGAAGAATTAATTAGTGATTTAGTAGAATCTACTAGAAAACCAGTAAGAGATGCATTAAAAGAAGCTAAATTAACTAAGAATGATATTGATAAAGTATTACTTGTTGGTGGATCTACAAGAATTCCATGTGTACAAGATTTAGTCAAAGAAGAATTAGGAAAAGAAGGAAGCAAAGAAGTTAACCCAGATGAAGTTGTTGCTATGGGAGCAGCAATTCAAGGTGGAGTTTTAACTGGTGAAGTTAATGATCTAGTATTATTAGATGTAACACCTCTATCATTAGGTATTGAAACATTAGGAAATGTTATGACTGTATTAATTCCAAGAAATACAACTATTCCAACAACTAAGAGTCAAGTATTTAGTACAGCAGCTGATAATCAACCTGCAGTTGATATTCACATCTTACAAGGTGAAAGACCAATGGCAGCTGATAACAAGACATTAGGACACTTCCAATTAACTAATATACCACCAGCCCCAAGAGGAGTACCACAAATTGAAGTTTCATTCGATATTGATGCAAATGGTATTGTTAATGTTAAGGCTAAAGATTTAGGAACTAATAAAGAACAGGCTATCACTATCACAGCATCTACTAACCTTAGCGATGAAGAAATAGATAGAATGATGAAAGAAGCAGAAGCAAATAAAGAAAAAGATAATAAGCGTAAAGAAGAAGCAGAAATCAGAAATGATGCTGAACAAATGGTATTTGCAACAGAAAAAACATTAAAAGACTTTGGCGATAAAGTAAAAGATAAAGAAAAAGAAGAATTAGAAGAATTAGTTGATAAAACTAAAAAAGCCTTAGAAGGTGAAGATACTGATGAAATTAAGAAAACTAGTGAAGAATTATCTAATAAAGTAATGGAAGTTTCTTCAAGAATTTATCAAGAACAAGCAGCCGAGAATCAAAAGCAAAGTGAAAATGCTTCTAATGAAGAAGAACCAAAAGAAAAAGAATCTAAAAAAGATAATGTGAAAGATGCTGAATTTGAAGAAAAATAATAAATGATTAAGGGCTCTTTAAATGGGCCCTTAATTTATATAAAGGAGATAATGATGGATAAATATAAATGGGATTTAACAAAATTTTATAAAAATAAAGAAGAATTTGATAAAGAAATAAATGAAGTTAATAAACTATTAGAAGAATTATTAAAATATAAAGGAAAAATATTAGAAAATGATAAAACTCTTTTAGAAGTACTTGAATTAGACTCTAAAATAGATTTATTAATAGAAAGATTATATGTTTATTCTTTTTTGGGATATTATGATAATATGGAAAATCCTGAATTTCAAGATTATAAAGAAAGAACTATTAACATATTTAATAAAACATCTAGCAATAGAACATTTATAACTCCAGAAATATTATCTTCAGACTATGAACAAGTTTTAAAATTAATATCTAAAAATAAAAATTTAGAAAAATACAAATTTATTTTAGAAAAAATGTTTAGAGAAAAAGAGCATATTTTAAGTGAAAGTGAGGAAAAAATATTATCAGAATTAAGGGATACATTTAGAATACCAAGTGAGGCTTATGATGCAATTAATAACACTGATATTAGATTTGGAACACTTAAAGATGAAAATGGCAAAAAAATAGAACTTACTACATCAAACTATACTAAATTAATATCTTCTAAAGATAGAAAGGTTAGAAAAAATGCATTTAAAAAAGAATATGAATATTATAAAAATCATATAAATACAATTAGTGCATTATATATTGGAAAAGTAAAAATAGATGGTTTTGCTGCCAAAACAAGAAAATATAAAAATATTTTAGATATGTATTTATTTGATGATAAAGTAAGTGATAAATTATATAAAAATTTAATTAAAATTACTAACAAAAATACTAAATATCTAAAAGATTATTATAGAACTAAAGCTGAAATATTAGGGTTTAAACCTCATATGTATGATATATATGTAAATACTTCTTCACTACCAGAAAAAGAAATATCTTATGAAGAAGGAATAAAAATTGTTAATGCAGCTCTTAGTCCACTTGGTAAAGATTACTTAAAAACATTTAATAAATTATTAGAAACAAGCTGCGTTGATGTATATCCAAAGCCAAAAAAGAGAAGTGGAGCATATCAATGGGGTGCTTATGGAGTTGATCCATATGTATCACTAAATTATGAAAATAATATTGATTCAGTAAGTACATTAGCTCACGAAATGGGGCATGCTATGCATACTTATTATAGTAATAAGAATCAAGAATATATTTATGCAGATTATCCAATATTCTTAGCTGAAATAGCATCTACAGTAAATGAAGTATTATTATCAAATTATTTAATTAAAAACACAAATAATAAAGAAGAAAAAATATATTATTTGATTGAATTTTTAGATAAGTTTAAAGCAACTGTATATAGACAAGTTATGTTTGCTGAATTTGAACTTTTAATTCACAAAAAATATGAAGATGGCGAATCTCTAACAAAAGATTTATTATGTAAAACATATTATAATTTAAACAAAAAGCACTTTAGTGGGTCAGTAACAGTTGATAAAGATATTCAATATGAATGGGCAAGAATACCTCATTTTTATACTCCGTTTTATGTATATAAATATGCTACTGGATTTATAAGTGCTTTAGTAATAGCCGATAAATTGGAAAATGATAAAACATTTAAAGATAAATATATAGAATTTTTAAGTAGTGGTTCAAGTGATTATCCATTAGAATTATTACTTAAACTTGGAATAGATATAAGCGATGAAAAAGTTTTGAATAGAGCTTTTGATTTGTTTAATGAAAAAGTCAAAATATTAAAAAAATATATAAGTGAGGAGTAGTGATATATGGCAAAAAGAGATTATTATGAAGTTCTAGGCGTTTCTAAAGATGCAACTGAAGCTGAAATAAAAAGTGCATTTAGAAAAAAAGCCAAAGAATTTCATCCAGATTTAAATAAAAGTCCAGATGCTCCAGAAAAATTTAAAGAAGCACAAGAGGCATATGCATGCTTATCTGATAAAGATAATCGTGCTAAATATGATAAATATGGTCATGCTGCTTTTGAAAATCCTTATGGTGGAGCAGGTGGAACATATAGTGGAGGAGGAAATCCATTTGGCAACTTTGACTTCGGTGACATCTTTGATGATTTATTTGGAGGAGGATTTAGTTCATTTGGAGGAAGTGCTTTTAGTGGAGGAAGCAGTAGAAACGCAAACAGAGCTAAAAAAGGAAGAGATACTTTATATGGCTTAAAAATAGATTTTTTGGAAGCTGTATATGGTTGTAAAAAAGATATTGATTTAGAATATTATGAAACTTGTGATGATTGTGATGGAAAAGGTGGACATGGCGAAACATCATGTCCAGAATGTGGAGGAAGTGGTTATGTAATTAAACAAACTAGCACAATTCTAGGAACAATTCAAACGAGAACAGCATGTTCTGAATGTAATGGAAAAGGTGTTACATATAAATCAAAATGTAATACATGTAGAGGAAATGGAAAAGTAAAAGTTAGCAAGACTATTACAATCGATATTCCTGCTGGAATAGATAATGGAGATCAATTAAGAGTTGCTGGAAAAGGAGAAGCTGGTATAAATGGTGGACCTAACGGAGACTTATATATAGAAATAAGATATCCAGAACATGAATTTTATAGAAGAGAAGGAAATGACATCTATGTTGATTTACCAGTAACTATAACAGACTTATGTTTAGGATGCAAAAAAGCAGTTAAAACAATGGATGGAAAAGTTGATATTAAAATAAAAGATGGAAGTCAACCAGGAGACATATTAAGAATTAAAGGAAAAGGAATTAATAATCCTGATTCATGGAAAAAAGGTGATTTCTATTGTGTACTAAAATTAATTATTCCAACAAGTTTAACTAGAGAACAAAAAAGAATTTTAAGTGAACTTGAAGATACTGATTTAGAAGATTCAAGCGAATTTAGAAAATTTGAAAAATTAAATAAATAGCTCGAAAGAGTTATTTTTTGATATAATATTAGCGTGATAACTATGAACAAAATAAAAGAAAAAACAAATGCTATGAGAATACTCAATCAACATAAAATAGATTATATAATACATGATTATACTAGTAGCGAAGCAATAAGTGGAAAAGATGTGGCTAAATATTTTAATGAAAATGAAGAAAAAGTATTCAAAACACTAGTAACAATAGGCAAAAGTAATACAAATTATGTATTTTTAGTTCCAGTAAACAAAGATTTAGATTTAAAAAAAGCAGCTCTTTGTGTAAATGAAAAGAATATAGAAATGATAAAATCAAAGGACTTATTAGGCTTAACCGGTTATATTCATGGTGGCTGTTCACCAATTGGAATGAAAAAAACATTAAAAACTATAATAGATAAAACAATTTACAATAATGAAAGAATATTTATAAGTGGAGGTAAAATTGGTTATCAAATAGAAATAAAAGTAGATGATTTAAAGAAAATTGTTAACTTTATAACTTTTGATATTACTAAAGATAAAGAAAATGAATAGCATTGATAAATTTATAAAAGTACAAGAAAAAGATTATATAGTGGCATTAAATGAAATTAAAAGTGGTAAAAAAAGGTCTCATTGGATATGGTATATATTTCCACAATTATCCGGGTTGGGTTTTAGTAGTACCGCTAAATACTATGGAATAAAAGATTTAGAAGAAGCAAAATTATATTTGAAAAATGATATATTAAGAAGTCACTTAGAAGAAATAACTAATGAATTATTGATGCTACCTTCAAATGATATTTTATCAATAGTGGGTTATCCAGATAATTTAAAAATTAACTCATGTATGACATTATTTTATTTGGCAAGCAATAATGAATTATATAAAAAAGTTATAGATAAATATTATAATTCTAAATGGGATGAAAACACGATTAATTTATTGAAGTCACAAAAATGAATAAAACAAATATTTTATTTTTACGTGAATTTGTTAGTGTCAAGAATTTTTAGGTTTGATGACAATAAAAAAGAATAATTATAT
>CAZBAZ010000041.1:0-9385 GCA_964490375.1 uncultured Clostridium sp. | reverse complement strand
CTCCTATAATTTATTATATTTTGTACTTTTTCCTTTTGACGTTTCAATTGGATACTTTTTTTCACTAATTTTCATTTTCTCCAAAATTATTTCTTTAGGATCTACTCCAATTTGATGACACAATAAAATACAATAATTCATAACATCTGCTATTTCATATTTTAGTTCATCTTTATCATAATTGCTATTCCATTGAAAACATTCAAGTAATTCTCCTGATTCAATTGATATACTTTTAGCAAGATTTTCAGGGGTATTAAATTGAAGCCAATCTCTATCTTTAGCAAATTTAACAATTTTATTTTCTAATTCTTTCATAAGTTTACACCTCTAAATATATTTTATCATATAATGCTCCTTTAAAGATATAAATAATAGAATAATATATCTTAATTCTCACTATAATATTTCAATTTTATACAACTATATGATAATATTATTATAGAGTTGATTAGTTATGAAAAATATTGAATTAGTAATATCTGAAGCAATAAAAACAGGAAAATGGATTGATATTTCATACATTAATAGTAAAAAAGAAATAACATACTATTGGATTGCAATTAAAGATATTGATTTAAAGAAAAAATTACTTTATGCATCTATTTTTAACAATCAAAAATCATTAAATAGTTTGGATGCAACAATAAAATTTAATAGTATATTATCTGCAAAAATATTAGAATTTACATCATATGAAACTCCAATAGAATTAATTAATAAAATTGAACATAATAAAGAAGACTCAAAATGGCTTAAATATGAAACATTTAATAATAATATTTTAAGATACTACTTAAAATGTAATGAATTAGACAATGACCCTTTTCAAAAAGATACAGTTCTTATTTCAGGAATAGATAAAGATATTTTACTAAAGAAAAAACAAATAATATTAAATGAAGAACAAGAAAAACAAATACTTAACTATATAAAAAACTACGATGGAAGAAAAATAGATGGTGAAGTAAATTATCTAATACTATCTTTTTTATCTATAGATGAATATGATAAAAAGTATGTAGCGCTATATTATGATGTAAGATTCAATCCTTCAAATAAAAAACTAACTATAAATGATATTCCAAGAGTAAATCAAAGCTTTTTAATAAAAAATAAAAAACATTCACTTAATTCATATATAGATATAGATCCAGAAGAATTTACAAATAACATAACTAATCATTTAGATGAATATTTAAATGAATATACAGAACTTATTAGGTCAAATTTACGAGATACAGAAGTAATAAATCAAATGCCTGAATTTATGATTCTACAAAGAAATATTAGTGCAAATTTATCACCAACATATAATATTATTGAAGAAAAAATTAAAAATGGAACACTAGATTATCCTCTTAAAGCGTTCTTTGGAAATTCAAACAGATTTGGAGCTAAAAGAAAAGAACCAAATATAGTTATATATGATAACAAAGTAAATATTGATCAAATGAGAGTAATCTATAATACTATGAAATACCCTATCACCTACGTTCAAGGACCTCCAGGTACTGGTAAAACGCAAACAATATTAAATGTTATTCTAAGTGCATTTTTTAATTCAAGAACCACTTTAATTTGTTCATCAAATAATAAACCAATAAATGGAATTTTAGAAAAATTAAAATTTTCATATATAGAAGATGATGACGTTCCATTCCCTTATATTAGACTAGGAAATAGAGATGAAGTTGAAAAATCTATAAAAAGAATATTAAATTTATATAATTTTGTTGCTAAAATGAAACCAAATGAAGAAAAGTTATTAAAAATCAAAAACAAAACTAAAGAAGAAAATAAAAATCTTTTAAAACACTTAGAAACATATGAAACAAAAAGAGATTTAAAATTAAGATTAGATAGTGCTAAAAAATTATTAGAATCTTTAGAAAATCATTCAAGTCATTTATATAAAAATGTAGTTTCTCAAATTAACGATTTACAAGAACAATATAAAAAAATGCCAATTATTTCAAACCAAGATGTTTTACAATTAGTAGCGTCTGTTTCAGAAGATAAAAGATTTAAACAATATATGTATTTTGAATCAGTAAAATATATTAATAAGTTAAAACTTCCAAGATATGAACCACTAATTGAAATATGTAAAATTAATGATGAAAATAATCGTATAACTGCATTTAATAAATGGTGTTCAGATGATAATAATATAAAGTTATTAGAAGATGTATTTCCAATAATAATCACAACAAATATATCATCTTCAAGATTAGGTACAGCAAATCACACATTTAATTTAGTAATAATGGATGAAGCAGGCCAAAGTAATATCGCACATGCCCTACTTCCAATCGCAAGAGCAGAATCATTATTACTAGTCGGAGATACCAATCAATTAAAACCTGTAATTGTACTAGAAGATATTATTAATGATTATCTAAAAAAAGAATATTCAATATCTGATGATTATGATTATAGAAAATATTCTATATTAGATATAATGAAAAAACATGACAATATTTCAAAAAATATTATGCTTACATACCATTATAGATGTGGTAAAAAAATAATAGATTTTTCAAATAAGAGATTTTATAATGGAAAACTTAATTTAGAATATTTAAAAGAAGATGGAAATCTATCATTATTAAATGTTAAAAATATAAATTCTAAACTTAGAAATGAAAATTATGAAGAAGCTAAAGCAATAATTGAATATATCAAAAGGAATCAATTAAAAGATACAGCAATTATTACCCCATTTAAAAACCAACAAAATTTAATAACAAAAATGATTAATGAAAATGAAATAAAAGATGTAACTTGTGGAACAATACATCAAGTACAAGGTGACGAAAAAAATACTATAATTATATCTACATCAATTTCACTAAAAACAAGTAGAAAAACTTTTGAATGGATTAAAAACAATTCTGAAATAACAAATGTTGCTGTTACAAGAGCTAAAAAGAATTTAATAGTGGTAAGTGATGTAGAAGCATTAAATAAACTATCAACTGACAAAAAGGATGATTTATATAACCTAGTTAAATATGTCGCTAATAATGGAAATATAGAAATTCCACCAAATGAATCATATACTATTCAAATTGGAAATTCCAATGGAAGTAAAAATGAAGATATATTCTTTAGAACAATATCACATTTTTGTAGTGTTAATAATGTATTTCAAGCAAAAAGAAATATAAAAGTTTCTTCATTATTTAATAATGACCCAATATTATCAAACTCAAAATTAGAGTTTGATGTTGTTCTTTATAAAATAAAAGATAATGCTCTTATTCCAAAGATTGCAATTGAATTACAAGGCGGAGAACATTTTGGAAATATTGATAGAGAAAAATGTGATACAAGAAAATCACAAATATGTAAAGAAAAAGGTATTACCCTATTAGAAATACCAAATTCATTTGCCAAGTCTTATGAAACAATAAAAGAACTAATACTAACAAGTTGTGGACAACATATAGAACAATTAGAATTATTTTAAAATAATATCAAAAATAGTAAGTAAACCTCTCAAGTAAAGTAAAACTTATTTCATACATTTTATACAAGATTTATGATAAAATAAATATTGGAAAAAGGAGGAGTTTTATGAGTGATGTAGATATTATATTAAATAAATTAAAAAATTCTACTAGAGATATTGAATTTTTACAAGAATTAAATGAATGTTTAGAAAAAAGAATGAGTTTATCTGACGCAATGTCTATTTATGAAAATAAAATAGTAAAATATACAGAAGAATTTTTAAAAGCTAAAAATGAATTTGGTATTAACTATATTACTGGAATATCTACATGTATCTTTTTACCATCAAAAAATAATAAAAATGATTACACTTATACTATTATTGGTGGCACTAGATCAAGAAATTCAAATGACAAAATAAATCAAAGTACTCTTTTTGATATCGCATCAATCACCAAATTATTTACTTTAATTTTATTATTAAGATTAAATGATTTAGGCTTAATTGATTTAAATGCTAAAATATGTGATATTAATCCTGATTTTCAAAATTTAGAAGATTATACTCTTAATGATTTAATTAAATTACATGGAGTTCTAAAAACTAAAAAAGAAGTTGAATATAATAATAGATATACAGCCTATGAAAATTTAAAAACATTATATTTAGAAGATAATAGTCGAGATAAAAATAATTATAATGACTATGGTGCATTAGTAATCGCTAATACTATAGAAAAAATTATGTCTGAAAAGTTAAAAACTAAAGTTAAATATAAAGATATATTAAATATGTTTGTATTATATCCTCTTGATATGATGAAAACCACATATAACCCAGAAACAATAAATGTTGCAGGTAATGCTAATGCATTATCACTACCCCATGATCCTAAAACAAAAGCCTTAGGTGGTATATCTGGTTCTGCAGGTTTATTCACAAATAGTAAAGAACTATGCTTACTTGCTAAAGATATAATCAATGCTAAAAATGATAAAGGAATTGTAATAAGTAAAAAGATGTTAGATACACTTGGAGAAGTAACTTTTCCAAATGATTTAGATTCTAATAAAGGAAATTTAGGTTTATTTATAAAGCATCCAGGAGGACTTGCTATGTCTTATGTACCTGATGAATTTTCTCCTGGTAGTTTTGCTAGTCAAGGATGGACTGGTTCAGTAGTTACATTTGACCCTACTAAAAGAATACATCAAAACATCTTAGTAAATGCAATTTACAATTCTAGTAATGAAACACTAGTTAAAAATGATAAACCAAAAGGATATCATATAGAATTTAAAAAATATCAAAATAAAATAACTAAATGTACTATAAAAATGAAATTCATTCAAGAAATTTATAACTTAATAGATGATAAAAATGAAAACATAGAAAAAACAAGCCTTCTAAATTAAGACTTGTTTTTATTTATTAATTCTTTAAATAACAATGCATGTGATTCTAAAAATTCACCTTTATTAATTAATTCAATTATTTCAAGTTCATCCATATATTTAACACTTTCTACCTCTTCTTCCTGAAGTTTAACATCTTTTATATCAATATCTTTTTTTAAATAAAATAAATATCTAAGAGGCATTCCAATTTTATAAAATCCTAAACTTGCAATATCATTTAAATTAATATCTATACCAATTTCTTCAAATACTTCTCTTTTAATTGCTTCTAAAGGAGATTCACCACTTCTAACATGTCCTCCAGTAGTAGAATATTCTCCTCCTTTTATATGTGAAGTTTTTTGAATCAAAAATTCATTTTTATTATTTTCAATAAATATTATAGAAACAGCTATATGTTCATTCTCATTAAATATAACACTTTTATCTCCTCTTTTAACAACTTTTCCTGTAACATTCCCATCATTATCATAAATATCTAATAATTCCAAAATTACCTCCTTTTAACTAAACTAATTCCATTACATAAATCATCTAATGTTTCAATTTTATCAGTTAATCTTTTTTCCAAATTTTCAAGAATTTCTTTATATATTGTAGATGGTAACATTACTCCATATAAACTACTTTCTCTCATAATTTGCGCAATTCTAATACTTAAAATATCTGCACCATTTATAAGTCTTAATGTACTAGAAGCGAGTTCCTTAATATTTTCTTTAAATGTCCTATAAGGATCATGAGGAGTTCTAGTATATAAATCAGTATCTACAACAAATATAGAATTATTTGATGAATTATATATCATATTATCAGGATTCATATCTTCAATCAATATTTCACTAGACATAATTTTAATTTGACTTTCAAGTCTCTTTAGAGCATCTATAAAATCTCTAACTCCAATATTACCATCTAAATTACTGAAATTGCATCCAGATATAAAAGGCATTATGTATCCAACTAATCTATTATTATTGTAGTCTTTTACATAAATAAGTAATTCAGGAAATACGAAAAAATCATATTTAACTTCCACCAAATAGTCAAAAATAGAATTTCCATTGTAACTAGCAATAAATTCTTTAAAAACCTTATTTTCACTAGTTAAATAACATCTTCCCATTACACCACTACCAACTTGCTTTTTATAATAATCAAGTGGTATATCATCTACAACTATTTTCTTTTCCATAATTCTCCTAAATAGTTAATTTATTATATCATATACAATATTGTAAGTAAATAAGGAGACAACTATGCCTCCTTATCCTTTAATGATTTAAATATTTTTGTCCATAATTTACTAGATGAATAGTTTAGTATACCAGCTTTATATACCTTAATTCCGTATTTATATAACAAATAACATACAAGTAATAATAATCCCAATCCTACTCCCATATGCCACAATTCTATTTCACCAAGAGTATATGCAACTGGAGCAAGTATTCCAGATATAAATGGTATTAATGACATAACTTTAATAAAAGTTGAGCCTTGATAAACAGATGCTATTATAGCTAAATAATATCCTACCATTAAAAATATCATAACAGGTGTTTGTATTTGATTATAATCTTCCATACTAGTAGTTACACTAGCAAGTATTCCTATTAATAAAGAATAAGCAACAAAACTAAGTATTATTAGTAATATAAAGAATGGTATACCATTAACAAGTCTACTAGCAATATCACTCTTTATAAACAAATTTATATATTGACTTATAGAATTTAATTCTCCAATTCCATTAACACTTTGTGCAAGACCACCAGTAGTAAGAACTCTTATTACACCGCCTATAACTGTATAAAGTATCAATAATAATCCTTGTAATATAGCAAATACATTCGCAGATATTAATTTAGATATAAAATGTACTTCTGGACTAACACTAGATATTATAACTTCCATACTCTTTGTTGATTTTTCTTCATTTATTTCAGCACCTATCATTTGAACAATTAATACTATCAAAATAAAGAATGGTAAAATAAATGCAATAATTATTATAGAACCAATCTTTTCCATTAGTTCTTCATTTTCATTTAAATTTTCATCCAATAATACTCTATTTACATCAACAGCAGTATTAACTTTATCTAATATACTTTGATCAATATTAGCCTTCTTCATAGCTAAATTAACTTTAGTACTATTTAATGCTGTTAATATATTTTGATATAATACTGTATCTACATAATCATATGATATAAAATCAACATTAAACATTTTTTCATATGTAGGATTATCTATATTAGTTATATTAATTATGATATCCGAACTTTTCTTATCAATAATTTCTTTTTTTAAATCATCTACACTATCACTAGACTTTTCAATGCTAGCATTATAATTATCAAGTATATTTAAAAAACTATTATCAACTGTTTCTTTAAATTCATCATACACACCTACTTCATCAACAACATAAACATGTACAATTTCATCAAAATCTCCACCAAAAAACTTAACAATACTATCTAAATTAGTTAAAGCAACTATTATAATTAACAATACTAAATTAGTTATTTTAAATGACTTAGTAGATACTTTTTTCTTTATACTATCTTTAGTTAGAAACTTGAATTTATTTTTCATATGCTTCACCTACTGTGCTAACAAATATTTCATTTAATGTTGGTTCTTCCACTACAAACTTAGTAACATTATCAAATTTAGAAACTATTTTAAATACATCATTAACATATTTATTCTCTTCTATTTTAATATTATATTCATCTTTATTCCTAGTAACATCTATAACACCTTTAATATTTTTAACCTTATCCTGATCTAAATTATCACAAATAACTTTAATATTTTTACGTCTAAAATCTTGTTTAATTTTAGTTAATTTTCCTTCTAAAACAGTTTTTCCTTTAACTAATATGACAATAGAATCACAAAAATATTCTATATGTTCCATCATATGTGAAGAAAATATTATCATTGTCTTATTCTTTTTAAGTCTTAAAATCACTTTTTTAAACATCTCTACATTAATTGGATCTAATCCACTAAATGGTTCATCTAAAATTAATAGTTTAGGATCATGTAATATACTTATAATAAATTGTATTTTTTGTTGATTTCCTTTAGAAAGTTCTTTAATTTTTTTATTTTTATATTCACTAATATTAAATTCTTTTAAATATTCATCTAACTTCTTTTCAACATCTTCTTCACTCATTCCTTTAAGAACAGCATAATAAGTAGCCTGTTCTAAAACAGTTTTAGATGTCAATAAACTTCTTTCTTCAGTTAGAAATCCAATATCATCAGTTACACTATAATCAATATGTTTACCATTTAAAGTAATATCACCTTTTGTTTTATCAAGAAGACCCATTATCATTCTAAATGTAGTTGTTTTTCCAGCACCATTTACTCCCAATAAACCAAATATTTCGCCTTCATGAATTTCAAATGATAAGTCATCAACCGCTAAATGTTCTCCATAATATTTAGTTACATGATCAACTTTTAGCATATTTCCACCTTCATAAGTGTTTCTATTCCTAATTTTTCTGCTTCATCTTTATTCATATGAAATTCCAATTTACATGTTTCATCAGACTTAATATGTACATCATTCAAAACTTCCCCATTTTCACATCTAACATTAACAGTATCACCTTTATTTACATTAAAAAGTACTAAATCATCTTTACTCATATGTATGTGTCTATCAGCAATTATAGTTGATTCATAAGCAACATATTTCCCTTTTGGCCCTATAATTGTAATAGTTTCACTTCCCTTTAAATCACCACTTGTTCTTACCGGAGCATTAATTCCAAAAAATAAACAATCTCTTTCTAATAACTCAACTTGTGTATATTTTCTACATGGTCCAATAATTCTAATATGTTCTAAAACTTTACCATTGCATTCTAAACTAACAGTTTCTTCACATGCAAATTGTCCCAATTGTACTAAATCACGTTTATTAGTTAATTCATATCCTTCACCAAATAATATATTTAGAACCTCACGTGTTAAATGAGCATGATGATTAGATACGCCAACATTAATATTCATATTCAAACCTCCATTATAATTTTATCACATAAATATATATATTGTCATTAAATACTAATAAAGGAGATGATTATTTATGAATGGTAGTTATTATCAAACACCAGTGTTTATAAATGACATTAATAGAGACACTGAAAATATTGAAAATAACAATTCTAATCAATATAATATGGAACAAAGTTATATAGAAAATATATTAAGAAATAACATAGGAAAAAAAGTTAGAGTACATGCATCATTTAGTGATTCGGTTGAATGGAGAGATAGAGTTTTTACAGGTATAATTGAACACGCAGGAAGAGATAACATTATAATTAATGATAAAGAAAATAATAAAAGTTATTTAATACTAATGATTTATTTAGATTTTGTTGAATTTGATGAAGAAATAACTTATGCTAAATAACTGTCAATAGTTTTTGAAAATGTCTTAAAAAATTCTAAACATTAGCGGGAAATT
>CAZBAZ010000040.1:0-9606 GCA_964490375.1 uncultured Clostridium sp. | reverse complement strand
ATTTGAGACATTTTCAAATGCCATTACTTAAGACATTATCATAAACTAATCATAGTTAAATAAGGATGTCAACTAATTTTAGTTGACATTTTTACTGTTTTAAGTTATACTATGTATCAAATCTGATACATAGCTTTACTATTGATTCAATTTCAAGTATCAAATTTGATACATACAATTTGAACAATAAATATGATTATGATATTATTTTCAAGGTAAGAGGAGAATAAGAAATGGACAAAATGAATTACAAATCAAAATATCATCGTGATGAACCAGTAAGAAAAATAAATGTTAATCAAACATTGTATGATGCGGTAATGAATACCAACGAAGCAAATATGGATTTACTATATTCATCATATTTTGGAAAATCTAAAAGCTTTAACGACTTAAAAGATGAAACAGATAGATTAGCAACAGCACTACACAGAGATGGAATAAATTCTGACGATACAATAGGAGTATTATTATTAACAATTCCAGAAGTCGCTCCTGTTTTATTAGCACCAAATAGTATAGGTGCAAGCACATATTGGATGGATGTTACCATAAAGCCAAATGATTTAATACAATATATAAATACTAAAAAAATGAAAGAAATTATAATAATAGAAAAATTAGTACCATTAATTGAAGCAATAATAGGTAACACATCACTTCAACGAGTAATTGTTATACCTGAGACACCATTTGGTTCTAAACAAGAATTTAAAAATGATAAATTTACATATTATTCTGACTTTATTAATTTGAATAATGACAAAAATATTGAGAGAGCAAAATTCGATAAAGAAAAGCCGACAATAGGGGTTCAATCTAGCGGAAGTACTGGAAAATCAAAATCAATTTTACATACTGATTATAATTTTAATGCAGAAATAGAGAAAATGGCGTATACAGATTTACCATTCTATGTTGGAAAGAAAAGCTTTGTATGTGCACCTCCATGGGTAATATACGGGTTAGTTAATTCTATTTATTCTGGAATGATATTTGGACAACAAACTACGTATTCTTTGGCACCAAAAGAAGAAATGCTATATGAAAATTTGGGTAGTTATGACTTCGCATATGGGGTACCAGTATATATAAAATTTTTATATAATAAAGTTGCAAAATTGCAATCTTCAAATGATATAAATGACATGAAAGAATTATCAAGAATTTATAAAGAACTAGATAGAGTGAAAGTATTAATATCAGGTGGAGCAAAGATTTCTGAAGAAGATATATTGAAATGGCAACAAGTTTTAAGAGTTCCAATTATTAATGGATATGGAAATAATGAGTCAGTTGGAGCAGCAATTGTTCAACCATTATTTGCCAATAAACCTGGATCTATAGGTGTAGCAATGTATGGAAACAATGTAAAGACGTTTGATTTAAGTACAGGGCAATTATTACCAGATGGAAGCGTAGGAGAAATTGGAATAAATTCGAGTTCGCTGTTTGTTAAATATGATGGCAACGAGGAAGAAACGAAAAGAGTGAAACAAATGTATGATGGAAAAGCATGGGTAAAAACAGGAGATATTGGCTATGTTGATAAAGATGGTTATGTTTTTATTGAAGGAAGAGCTAAAAGACTTATAACAGATAAATTAGGTTACAAAATATCTCCAGATAATAGTGAAGACTTGATTCAAAAAAGTGATTATGTTGAAGAATGTGCAGTAGTTGGAGTTGAGGTGGCAGAAGATGATACCATTCCAATGGCATTTATTGAATTAAAAGAAGAATATAAAGGAAACGAAGATATTTTAAGAGAATTAGAAACATATGCACAAGAAAATTTGAAAGATTATGAATGTCCCAAATTATTTAAAGAAATAGAAAAAATTCCACATAAAGACAATGGAGGAAAAGTTGATTACATTTCTTTAGAAGAATTAGCCGCTCAAAGTCATGGATATAAAAGATTAAACTTAACAAAAAAATAATAAACAACAATAAAGGTAAACATAAAGTAAAACATATAAAAGGAAATTGTTTTAACTTTGTTTACTTTTATTTTTTTTTATTATATAATTACATTGTTAATATAATAAAGCAGGGGATTATACAAGTGGTAGGAGGTCTTTTTTATGTTAGAAAATATTAATGGAAGTATTTATTTATCTTTAGCGTCACTTATTTATGTTCTACTTATATTTATTGTTTATATATGCAAAAAAAGTGTAGAAACAAAAGAAAATAAAGTATATTTTATTTTAGTACTAATAACTATTGTTTCACTGCTTAGTGAGTTGTCGTTAGTCTTTGTTTATAAGAACAGTTTATTATTAAATATTATGATGAAAGTATTTTTGCTATGTTGCTTTTCATGGATTTCAGTGTTATTTATATATTTAATTACAATACTATTAAATGACAAATTAGATGAGCTAAAAAACAAAATCACAATTCCAGGTTTTATATTTTATATAGTTTCTGCGTTTGTGGTTGCTATTTTGCCTGTGGATTATAATTTAAAAAATGGAGTACTTCAGTATACTACTGGACCAAGCGTACATTTTGCTTTTGGACTTGCAGGATTATTCATGGTATTTATGATTTTACTATTAATTATGAACTATAAGAAACTTAAAAAATCAAAGATTGTACCAATAGTTTTGTTTATACTTTTAATAATTTGTGCAATTATTATACAAAATTATGACCCAACATTCTTACTTATTAATTTTGTTTTCGGACTAATAGTGTCACTTATGTATCATACAATTGAAAATCCAGACATTAAGATGTTAGAAATGGAAAAACAATTGAAAGAAGCTGCAATTCAAGCTAGTCAAGCTAAAAGTGAATTCTTAAGTAGCATGTCTCATGAATTAAGAACACCATTAAATGCCATTGTTGGTTTAAGTGAAGATGTTGCTTCATATAAAGAAGAAGTACCACATGATGTAAAAGAAGATAGTGATGATATCATTAATGCATCTAATACATTATTAGAATTGATTGGTAGTATCTTAGATATAAGTAAAATAGAAAGTGGAAAACTAGAAATAGTTGATACATTCTATTCACCAAAAGAAGAAATTGAATCATTATCAAAAATAATGAGAACTAAGGTAGCTGAAAAGCCTTTAGAATTTATTGTAAATATAGCACCAAATATACCTCAAGTACTATATGGCGATAGATTAAGAATTAAACAAATAATAAATAATTTATTAAGTAATGCAATTAAATATACAGCTAGTGGAACAATCAAATTTGATACAGGTTGGATAGAATCAACTAATACACTAACTATCAAAGTTTCAGATACAGGATCTGGAATTAAACCAGAAAATTTAGATAAGTTATTTGGGAAATATGAAAGATTAGAAGTAGAAAAAGTAAGTACAGTGCAAGGTACAGGATTAGGTCTTGCAATTACAAAAAATTTAATTGAATTAATGAATGGTGAAATAAAAGTTGACAGTGTTTGGGGACAAGGAACAACATTTAGTGTAACTATTCCACAAAAAATAGGAACATTAGAAGAATTAGAAAAACTTAAGAAGTTGTCTACATATAATCCAGTTAATATCGATTTTACTGGTAGAAGAATACTAATTGTAGATGATAACCAATTAAATATTAAAGTATTAAAGAAAGCAATCAAAAAATTTAATTTTAATATTGATGAATGTTATAATGGACTTGAATGCTTAAATAAAATTAAAGCAGGAGAAAAATATGATTTAATTTTATTGGATAATTTAATGCCAGTTATGAATGGTGAAGAAACAATTAAAAATCTTAGACAAATTCCTGATTTTAAGACACCGGTTATAGCACTAACAGCAGATGCAATGACTGGGGCAAAAGAAAAATATGTTGGAATGGGATTTGATGATTATTTAGCAAAACCATTTACTAGAGAAACAATAATACAAAAACTTGGTACAGTATTAAGTGAACATGATGTTAAAGTAGACAATTTAACTGTTAATGTTAATATAACAAGTAATGCTACTAATAATAACATGCCTAACTTAACAGAAACTACAGTTACAAATAATACTTTACCAAATGCAACAGAAGTGGCTATTGCTAATAACAATATGCCCAATGTAACAAAAACTACTATTGAAACAAATGTAGTTCCAAATGTAGAAACTGTAAATATTGAAAGTAATATGGTCAATGAAACAACTATATTACCACAAGATATAAATAATGGAGGTAATAACAATGAATGATAATACAACAAGTACTCCAGTAGAACAAAAAAGGTCATTTGACTTTTTAGTAGCAAATGGAATTAATGTTCAATCTGGAATTGATATTCTAGGAGATAGTGAAACTTATGATTCAATGTTAAAAGAATTTCATAATTTATCTAGAAGTAAATATTCTAAAATATTAGATGATAAAAATAAAGGTGATATGACTTCTTATTCAATCGAAGCATATTCACTAAAAGGTGATGCTAATTATTTTGGATTTACAACTTTATATAATTTAGCTAAAGAACATCAATTAAAAGCATCTAATAATGATACTGATTATATAAATACTCACTTTAGTGAATTACAAACTGAATTATTAAGAATAATTTCTGTTCTTGATGAATTCTATAAATGAAAATTAAATACGAATTATTTCGTATTTTTTTTATATTATTTAATATGAGAGTAATTAATAAAGATATAGAAATTTATATAAAAGATAATCTTATTCACATAATAAATTATAATAAAGTTATTGATATAAGTAATAATAAAATTGAATTAAAAGATGTAGTTATTAATGGAACTAATTTAATTATTAGCAAACTTGATGAATATGAGTTATGCATCAAAGGAAAATTTAAAGGAATTATGTTTAATGATTAAATATTATGTTTATGAAAAATCATTTTCTTTTATAAACTATCTTATAAATAATAACATTTATTATAATTTTTTAGATAAGAAAAAAGACTATTATATTATTATAACTAGTTATGATAATTATAAACATATAAGTATATTATATAAAACATCTATAATTAGATATTTTGGTAAAAAGTTTTATATAAATTTTTTGATTGTTAATAAATATATTTTAATGTCTTTTTTAATATCTTTATTTTTACTATTTTTACTATGTAATACTATATTTGAAATTAATATTAATACAAATAATGAAGAATTAAAGAATATAATTGGAAAGTCTTTAAAAAACTATGGAATAGAGGTGTATAAGAAAAAGTTATCTTTTGAAGAATTAAATCTAATTAAAAATAAAATATTAAAAGACAACAAAGATACTTTAGAGTGGATAGAAATAAATGAAATAGGATGTAGATATGATATTAATTTAACTCCAAGAGTTGTAAAAAATAAAGAAGAAAAAGATAGTACTCCAAGTAGCATAGTAGCAATAAAAGATGGAAAAATATTACATATAAATTCTACTAGTGGAACAGAACTTAAAGATGTAAATGACTATGTTAAAAAAGGTGATATATTAATAAGTGGGAACATATTTAAAGGTGATAAAGTAACTAATCAAGTAAAAGCAGAAGGATTAGTATATGCAGAAGTATGGTATACAGTAAATATAACTATACCTTTTAAATATAGAGAATACACAGAAACTGGTAAAGTGATAAATCATTATTATTTAGATATATTTGGAACTAAATTTACACTGCTTGGAAAGTATGATAGCAAAAATACAATAAATACAAAAAAACTCATATTAGATAAACCATATTTATTATTTAAATTATATAGAGAAGAGAAAAGAGAATATGAATATAAGAAATTTAATTTAAATGAAGATGAAGCTTATTCTGAAGCACTTAAAAGAAGTGAAGATAAAATTAAAAACAAACTTAATAAAGATGAATATATTATTTCTAAAAAAGTTTTGAAAAAAGAAGTAAATAGTAGTAAAATGTATGTAGAAGTATTTTTCAAGGTTTATGAGAATATAGGGATTACTTCTAATGTGAAAATTATAGGAGAAGAAGATGAAAGCAGCAATTAGAGAAACTATAAATATGTCATGGCCTACAATAGCAATAGTCGTATCTATATTAATAATTATGAGAGTTGCATATTTAATTAATGGTGAACGTAAGAAACTTGTTTTACACGAAGAATTGTTTATTCTAATGTTTATTGTTTATCTTCTTATTTTGTTTAGATTAGTAACAAGTCAAGATTTACCTGGAGGAGGAACAAATCTTATACCATTTAAAGAAATAATGAGATATAAAGTTGGAACAAATAGTTTTTATAGACAAGTAGTTGGAAATATACTTCTATTTATACCTCTTGGATATTTTGCTACAAGTTTTTGTAAAATAAAAAAACTTTGGGGTATTACGGTTGTGTCTTTATTATCAAGTTTTACTATAGAATGTGTACAACATTTTATTGGTAGAAGTTTTGATATTGATGATATAATACTAAATGTTATTGGTGGGATATGTGGTTTCTTGTTATATATTGGATTAAATGCAATTAGAAATCACTTACCAAAAATATTTAGAAGAAATTGGTTTTATAATTTATTAAGTATTGCAATAATAGTAATTATAGTGTTATGTATACTTAAAATTATATAGTAGGGAGTAATATGGAAGATTATATTTTTAATACAACAAATGAAGAAATTGATTTTAGTGAAGTAGATAATGTTATTAAATTTGCATGCAAACATCTTAATATAGAAAATCCTTTACTAAATATAGTGATTGTTGATAATGAAAAAATAAGAGAAATTAATAAAGAATATAGAAATAAAGATGCAGTTACTGATGTTATATCATTTGCTTTTGAAGAAGTAAAAGATGTTAATTATGAAGATGTAAGATTTTTAGGTGAAATTTATATTTCTTATGAAAGATGTAAGGAACAAGCAAAAGATTATGGACATAGTGTTAGAAGAGAATTTTGCTATTTAGCTGTTCATGGTTTATTACATTTACTTGGATATGATCACATGACTGAAGAAGATAAAAAAGTTATGAGAACTCTTGAGGAGGAGATATTAAATGAATATGATATCACGAGATGAGAGAAAAAAACAAAAAGGAATTAAAAAGTTTTTACTTAGTTTTACTTATCCAATAAAAGGTTTAAAATATGCATATAGAAATGAACAAAATTTAGCTGTAGACGTAGGAATAGCTCTTATAGTTTTAATAACTGGTTTTTTATTTAAAATATCATTAAGTGAGTGGGGAGTACTAGCATTAACAATAGGAATGGTTATTTCTGGAGAACTATTTAATACAGCAATTGAAGCTGTTGTTGATTTAGTAACTGAAGAATATCATCCACTTGCTAAAGTAGCAAAAGATACATCTGCTGCAGCAGTATTTATTATAGCTATAGTATCAATAGTTGTAGGAATAGTAATATTTGTACCAAAAATTATAGCTTTATTATAAGGAGAACGAATGAAAGAAAAATTAATGAAATTATTAGATAATAGTTATGCGCCTTATTCAAATATGCATTTTGCATGCATAGTAGAAACTAAAAGTGGCAATTTTTATGAAGGAGTAAATATTGAAAATGCATCATATGGAGGAACTATATGTGCAGAAAGAAATGCAATTAATAATGCAGTAACACATGGTGAAAGAGAATTTAAAGCATTATATTTAATGACAAGTAGTGATGAAATATGTTATCCATGCAATATTTGTAAGCAAACATTTTTAGAGTTTTTTGATAAAGACGTTATATTTAATATAATGACTAAAAGTGGAAAAATGGAAGTAATGAGCTTTGAAAAAGTTATGAATACTACATTTACTAAGGAGGATTTAGTATGAAAAGTGGATTCGTAAGTATAATTGGAAGACCTAATACTGGAAAAAGTACTTTACTGAATTCAATTATTAACGAAAAAATTGCCATTGTTTCATCTAAACCACAAACCACTAGAAATTTAATACAAGGTATCTATAATGAAGAAGATACTCAAATAGTATTTGTAGATACTCCTGGAATTCATAAACCAAATGACAAATTAGGAGTGGCATTAAATAATCAAGCATATTATTCAATTAATGATGTTGATATAGTACTATTTATGGTTGATGCTTCAACTAATTATGGAAAGGGAGATCAATTTATAATTGATAAATTGCAAGGAATAGATAAACCAGTATTTCTTATCTTAAATAAAATAGATAAATTAAGTGATAATGAAATTTTATTAAAAATAGATGAATATAAAAATTTATTTGAATTTTCTGAAATTATACCAGTATCAGCATTAAAGAAAGATAATACTGATAGACTAATTAAAGTACTTAAAAATTATTTACCTGATAATGTTAAATATTTTATGGATGGAGAAACTACTACAATTGAAATGGATTTTAGACTTTCTGAAATAGTTCGTGAAAAAATATTTATTCATACCAATGATGAAGTACCTCATTCAATATCATGCAAATTAGTAGGATATGAAGAAACAAAAGATATAGTTAAAGTTTATGTTGACATTATAGTTGATAGAGATTCACTTCGTAAAATAATAGTAGGTTCAGGCGGAAATATGATTAAGACTATTGGTCACGAAGCTAGACTTGATATGGAAGAGATTCTTGGGAAAAAAGTTTATTTAGAATTATTTTGCAAAACAATTAAAAAATGGAGAGAAAAAGAAAAATATATTAAAGATTTAGGATATTTAGTAAATAATAATGAATAAATATTTTTATTTCCAAACAATATAATATTGTAAGGAGATAAATAAATATGAATAAAGATGAAGCCTGGAAAAAGTTTAAAGAAACAGGAAAGATAGAATATTATTTAAAATATAAGAAAGGAAAATAAAAGCATAAAGTTATCTTTATGCTTTTAATGAATCAATGAAAATAATTAGTGTAGAAGGAATTGTTATTAATAGTACGTCATATAAAGAATCAAGTAAAATACTAAATATTTTTACAAAAGACATGGGTATAATAGGATGCATATCTAAAGGATGCAAGAGTCTAAAAAGCAAATTAAGATTACCTAGTGAAAAATTTGCTTATGGCATATTTCATATGTACTATAAAGAAAATGGCTTATCTACACTAATAGATGGAGATATAAAAGATTATTTTGTTAATATTAAAAGTGATATTATTAAAATAAGTTATTTAACTTATATATGTGAGTTATCTGTTAATGTTTATAAAGAAAGTGAAAATGAAGAAATATATCCATTAATGATAAATGCTATTAATAAAATAGAAGAATGTCATAATCCAAAAATAATAACTAATATTCTAGAACTTCAATATTTAAATTATATAGGAATTAATCTTGATTTAGATGGATGTGTTAAATGTGGCAATAAAAGAGTTGTAACATTGTCTATGTCACGTGGTGGATATATTTGTGCTAAATGTAGAACAAATGAGCCTATTATAGATGAAAAAGTCATAAAATTAATGAGACTATATTATTATGTTGATATATCAAAAATAAGTAATTTAGATATTGATTCAAAAGTTTCAAACACAATTAATACAATCATAAGTGAATATTATGATGAGTATTCTGGCGTAACAACAAAAAGCAAAAGGTTTTTAAAAGAAATAGATTCTGAATAATATATTTTGATTCCTGAATTTCAAGTAGAAACTGGAATTTTGAATAAAAAAGT
>CAZBAZ010000039.1:0-9754 GCA_964490375.1 uncultured Clostridium sp. | reverse complement strand
ATGCCCTAAAATTTAATTTTTAAGTGTTTTGATTGACTATAATTTAATTTTGATATATAATATCGTCTCGAAATCAGGGGGTTATGGTTAAATTTAGTCTTTTTATTTGACCTTAACCTAATAATTTTAGGGAGGATAAGATGAAAAAAGTTATGTTTTCTGTATTAGTCTTATTTTCTATGATTGGTTCTTTATATGCTACTAGTGAAGAATTAGTTGTTGAGAATAATGAGTCTGCTAACACAGAAGAGATTGTTTTATTAGCAAACGATGAAGTTAAAACTTATGTTGCTAAAATTGATGATGTTAATTATGAAACATTAGATGAAGCTATTATTGCTGCTAATGAAACAGATGAAATATTTTTATTAAGTGATGCAACTATAACAGTTGGTAAAATTGATAAAGATATTACTATTAAAGGAAATGGATTTAAAATTACAGTTCCTAGACAAGAAAGTGAAGAACATGGATGTTTGTCATTATATAAGAAATTTAGTTTATATAATACAACAATTCATTTCACAAGCGAAGCAAGAGGAGAAAATGATTGGAGCTTACATATGGCTGCTGGTTCAATCTTTAACTTATATAATAGTAACGTTATATTTGAACAAGTAGGTATTTATGCTTATGCTGTTTCTACTATTAATTTAGATAATTCAAAAATGACATTATCTAATATGAAATATACTTCTATGATGTCTGAAGGTAGTTTTTCAAAATTAAATATTATGAATAATTCAGAATTTAAGATTGCTAAACCAATGGATATTAATGGAATTACTGGATATGATATTTTAGTTGATAATTCTACATTAGATATTGAAGATTGTGCAAATCAAGGTATGGTTTATGGTAGTTTAAAATTAACAAATAGAGCTACTGCTAAATTTATTAATTGTACTACTGCAATTAACCTTTATAAGACAAATGAAGTTATTGTTGAAGGAAATAGTGAACTTTATATATCTAAATCTGCTGAAAGAGCAATTATGAGTCAATCTAGATATACTGGTTTAATTGTTAGAAGTGGTAGCAAATTAACTGTAACTGAAAGTGGTTATGGATGGAAGAAGACTGATGATGAAGCAAAACATTATGCTTCTAAAGGTGTTATTACTATGGGAGTATATGGTTGGTATGTTGATTCATATACTTTAGCAGAAAAGTTACTTGTATATCATCATAATGCTGTTATTAATTTTGAAGATGGTGCTGTTGTTAATATTACAAATAATTATGTAAGAGGTATCACATTCTCTGGTAAGAGTGCATATATTGGTAATACTACTACAATTACAAATAACGGTGGCGATAGAGTTGCTGTTGGTGGTGGTATTTATAATGAGTATGGTGAAATTACTATAAGTGATGGAGCTAGAATTTATAATAATCATGCTAATACATCTAGTGATGATATTTATAATAATGAAAAGAATGCAGTTATAAATTTAATTAAAACTGGAAATGATTGGATATTAGATGATTGTAATGATGCAATTGATAATTGGTATGATGATAGTACTAATGCTCGTTGGAATGCTCATGGAGAAACAAGCGAAGAAGATCATATATTAATTATTAATAATGGTAAGATTGAAGGAAAAGCTGAAATTAAAGCTGCTCATAATGTACTTGGAAAAGTTATTGTAAAATACTTAGATAAAAAGACAAATAAAGAATTATCAGAAACAATTGAAACAATTGATGTAGTTGGTAATTTATATAAAACAAATGCTAAAGATATTAAGAATTATGCTTTAGTAGATGTTAAAGGTGAAGTTAAAGGTTCTTATATTAAAGGAACTATTGAAGTAATTTATTATTATGAAAAAGTTAAAGGTAAAGTAATTGCTCATTATGTTGATATGATTTCAGGAGAAAAATTAACTGATTCTGTTGAAACTACTGGTGAAGTAGAAAGTAAATATGAAACTGTTGAAAAGAGTTTTGAATATTATCAATTAAATAGAGTAGAAGGAAATACTACTGGAGAATATATTGATGGTGTTATTGAAGTAACATATTATTATGAATTTGTTGGTGGTACTGGAGGTAATGATGAACCAGAAGAACCAACTGATCCAAATTTCCCAGTTACTGGAGTTGAAACTAATAATATAATTGAATACTCATTAATTTCTAGTTTAGTTGCTTTAATTAGTTTAATTATTCTTAGAAAGAAATTGATTTAATAAATTTTAGGGGGATTAAAATGAAGAAAGTTATGCTTTCTATGTTAGCATTATTAGCTATGGTAGGTAGTGTTAATGCTACAGAAGAAATTGTTGTTAATGATGAAAATGTTGTAGAAGAAAATATTTCGTTATTAAATGATGTTGTTACAACATATGTTGCTAAGAATGGTGATGTATTTTATGAAGATATAGATACTGCTATTTCTGAAGCAAAAGAAAATGATACAATTGAATTACTTACTGATGTAAATCCTGAAAAGACATTTTATAAGAGTTTAACATTTACTGGTAAACATACAATGACTTATAATGTTTATGGATGGAGATTTAATGGTAATTTAACTATTGATGGTGCTACATTGATATTAAATTCACTTGAAAATTCAAAAGAAGCTAATAATAGTGAAGCTGGAAAATGGTATACTATGGTTTTAACTGGTGAATTAACTGTTAAAAATAGTGGAAAAATCGAATTTAATTTTGATAGCAATTATGGTGTTAATTGTGCTATTTATATGAATGAAAGTGGTTCTGTTAAAATTAATGTTTTTGATAATTCAAAATTTTATATTAATGGAAAAAATACTAAAGGAGTAACTGGTCAAGGTATTCAACTTGGATCTACTGCTAATACTGGTATTTATGTAAAAGGAAATTCTGAGTTTATTATTGATGGAACTAATAGAGGATATGTAAATAGTCCAGAAGTTTATGTTGAAAATTCAACTTTTATTGTTAGAAATTGTACTTCTAATGGTTCTAATGGTGGTAAATTTACTGCTATTAATTCTACTGTTAAATTTTTAGATAATGCTGGTCATGGTTTATCATCTGGAGATACTAAATTTTCAAATACTAATTTTACTAGTAATGGAAATGGTTATACAGCATTACATGTATCTGGAAGTTTAGAAGTTATTAAATCAAACTTAGAAATAATGAATAATGGATGGCATTCTTGGAGTGCAGGTTTATTTGCAGGTATTCGTTTAATGAATAGTGCAACATTTGATAGTGAATCTGTTGTTACTATTAAGGATAATAATTCTGTAGGTTTACGTGCATCTAATGTAAATGGTAATGTAGAATTTGATGAAGGTGCATCTTTAACTATAGTTAATAATGGTTTATTAACTAATGGAAGTCATACATTATATAATGAAGAGCAAGGATTATCATTTGTAAATAATGGTGGTGGAATTTGGAATAAAGCTACTATGATTTTACCAAGTACTGCTAAAATATATAATAATCATGCTAGTAATAGTGCTGATGATATATTTAATGATAATGGTTTACTTGTATTTGGTAGTGTTGGAACTGATTGGGTTTTAAATGGAGTTCAAGGTAATTGTACTGATGTAATTGATAATTGGTATGATGATAGTGAAAACTCTCGTTGGAATGCTCATGGTGAAACTGAAAATGATGATTATACTGTTGTAGTAAATTATGGTAAGATTGAAGGACTTGCTACTATTAAAGCGGCTCATGCTACTCAAGGGAATTTAATTGTTAATTATGTAGATAAAAAAGATAATAGTAAGTTATTAGATACTGAAGAGAGTACTGCTTCTGTTGGAGTTGAATATACAACTGAACCAAAGGATATTGAAAACTATAATTTAGTTGATGTTGAAGGTGAAACTAAAGGAACTTATAAAAAAGGTAGTACTGAAGTAACTTATATTTATGAAAAAGCACAAGGTGAAGTTATTGTTCATTATGTTGATATGATTTCAGGTGAAAAATTAACTGAAGATGTTACTTTGAATGGTGAAGCTGGAAGTGACTATGAAACAGAGAAAAAAGAATTTGAATATTATCAATTTAATAAAGTTGAAGGACAATATACAGGTAAATATAATAAAGAAACAATTGAAGTAACATATTATTATGAATTTGTTGGTGGTACTGGAGGTAATGATGAACCAGAAGAGCCAACAGATCCAGATTTCCCAGTTACTGGAGTTGAAACTAATAATACATTAGAGTATACTTTATTAGTTAGTTTAATTTCATTGATTGGTACAATAGTGATTAGAAGAAAATTAATATAATAGGCTGGGGAGATTTATCTAGTCTCCTTTTTGAGAGTGTAAAAAATTTTGTGTAATGATTTTAGAGGTTAATAAATTTAGCCTCTTTTTAATATAAAAAAATCCCTATTTTAGGGATTAATTCTCTTTTATTTCTTTAGCAACGATTACAAGAAGCTTGCCTTTATATTTTCCATAAATACATGTTTGAAGTACTAATACATTATCACTTTCTTCTATATTTACTCCAGTATCATAAAGGCTTCTATTTTTTAAACGTTTAAAGTGATTATAATATTCTTTATCTGTTTTATATTTTATATTCATATGTTCTTCTGTACCAACTTTATCTGCTATTACGATACTAAATATTTCATATGATTTTATTTCATTATCTATTTTTAATTCTAAAATATTATGGTCTTTATAATATGATTTTTCTAAATATTTTTCTAACTTTTGAAAAGGTGGTTTATATTTAGTTGAGTTGTGTCCATAAATATTTATTTGTTTACTATTAGAGTTTACTCTATAGTCCATAAATACTGCACCAATAATACTTCTTTTCTTAGTAAGAGAATATTTTAAATAATATTGATTATCGCTTGTTTGAACAACTGGTGTACTTAAATCTCCACCTTTAATACTTATTACTCCAATAATATCATTATTATTATAAGTACTTTTCAGTTCTTTTATTTCTTCTTCAATAGATATTTCTTCTTTCTCTTCTTCTTTATATGGAATTATGCTTTCTTTAACTTCTATGTATGTTTCTTTTTCTTCTTTCTTTTTATTTATTAACAATACAATAGATATGATTATTACTATTATAAATATTATTATTAATATATCTAATATTTTTTTAAGATTTTTTTCTTTCTTTTTTGGTATTTCTTTTTTGAATTGTTTATTTTGAAGAGTATTCTTTTTTCTTACTTTTTTATTCTTTTTATTACTCATATAATATTCTCCTTATTTAGATAATTATATCATAAATATGTAGAATTTTCTTTTTATTTTATTAAAATAATGTTATTATATAAAAGAGGTGTAACTATATGATAGATATTAAATTAATTAGAGAAAATAGAGATTTAGTAAAAGAAAATATTAAGAAGAAATTTCAGGATGAGAAACTATCGTTAGTTGATGAAGTATATGAATTAGATAATGAGTATAGAGACTGTAAACTTAAAGGTGATAACTTAAGAGGTGAAAAGAATAAACTTAGTAGTGAAGTTGGAACTTTAATGAGAAATAAAAAGATTGATGAAGCTAATGAAATCAAAAAACAAGTTAGTGAAATGCAATCTCAGATAGAAGAATTAAGTAAAAAAGAAGCAGAACTTGAAGTAAAAATTAAAGATATAATGTATAAAATACCTAATATTATTGATGAGAGTGTACCTATTGGAAAAGATGATAGTGAAAATGTTGAAGTTCAAAGATTTGGTGAAGCATTTGTTCCTAAATTTGAAATTCCTTATCATGCTGATATTATTCTTGCTCATAATGGTATGGATAAAGAGGCTGCTGGTAGAACTAGCGGTGAAGGATTTTATTATTTACTTGGAGATATTGCTAGACTTCATGAAGCTATGATTGCTTATGGTAGAGATTATATGATAGATAAAGGATTTACTTATGCTATTCCTCCATTTATGATTCATGCTGATGTTGTTACTGGAGTTATGTCTTTTCCTGAAATGGAAGCTATGATGTATAAAATTGAAGGTGAAGATTTATATTTAATCGGAACAAGTGAGCATTCTATGATTGGTAAATTTAAAAATCAAATAGTTAAAAAAGAAGAATTACCTATTAGAATGACAAGTTATAGTCCATGTTTTAGAAAAGAGGGTGGAAGTCATGGTCTTGAAGAAAGAGGACTTTATCGTGTTCATCAATTCGAAAAGCAAGAAATGATTGTTTTATGTGAGCCTGAAGAATCTATGAAACAATATGAGCAAATGTGGAAATATACTGTAGAAATTTTTAGAAATATGAATGTTCCTGTTAGACAACTTGAATGCTGTAGTGGAGATTTAGCTGATTTAAAAGTTAAGTCATGTGATATTGAAGCGTGGAGTCCACGTCAACAAAAATATTTTGAGGTTGGATCATGTTCTAATTTAGGTGATGCTCAGGCTAGAAGACTTGGTATTCGTACTAAAGGAGAAAATGGTACTTATTATGTTCATACATTAAATAATACTGTTTTAGCTTCTCCTAGAGGTTTAATAGCTTTCTTAGAAAATAATTATAATGAAGATGGAAGTATCAATATTCCTGAAGTATTAAGACCATATATGGGTGGAAAAAAGGTAATTAAATAATTATAAATAAGGGGGGTTATATGGAAATAAATACTGAAACTTTAATTAGTGATATTGTAATGTTATCTAATCATCTTTATAGAAATCAAACTCCAAATGAGATTAAAAGAAATTTAGGTAATTTGATTAGTTATGTTGATTTACTTGAAAGTGTATCTGGTTATTCTGTTGATTTAAATCAAATATTTTTTGATAATAGTGAAACTATTAAAATATTTAATAAATTTAAAGAGAAAAAATATGAAGAATTTTATAAATATATAGGTGATAATTTACCTTTAATTCTCGAAATGTTTTATAATTATGATTGTATGATGAAAAGTATTCCATTTGAAGACTATTATTCTGTTAGAAATTTTAGAAATTTTAATGAAAAAGATTTTAAAGATATAATTTTATCTTATTATTCAAGTTGTAGTGAAGATGCATATAAAAAAGTTAAAGAATTTTTTGATGAAGGTAGAGTATCTGTTTTAGATCATTGTAAAAGTGATTATTCTCAATATATTTCAAGTTCTGTTTTAGGAAACGGATATGTTTTATGTGAAAATGATGGATTTAATACTCTTTCTTTAGCTGTATTAGTACATGAATTTGGACATATGCTTGATTATAAAAATTTATATGTTACTCAAGGTAAAACATATAGTGTTGCTGATGATGCTTTAGTTGAAGTTGCTAGTGTAGGACGTGAATATGATTTTTTAAATTATTTAATTCAAAATAAAATTGATCCTATTTCTGCTAGAATATTAATTAATAATTTTGTTATTGAAACATTTGATGGATATGAATATAGTTCTATACTTAGAGATAATGATAATCTTGTTTTTATGGATGATTCTGATTTTTCTAGTAAATTTAGTGAAGAAGAAGTAGATGAAGAAATAGATGGTAAAAATTATATTTATTATGTAAATAGAGAACAATTTAGATTAAGACTATTATATGCTTTAGGAAATTATTTTGCATTTCATTTATATGAAATTAAAAAACAAAATCCTAAGGAGTATGAAAAGATATTTCATAATTTAATTTCAACTAGAAAAGAGTGTAAATCTATTTTAGAATCCATTAATAAACTTGGTATTTCATCTGAATTATTTTTATCTTCTAAAATGATAGAAGAATCTATTAGAACTAATTCTATGGAATTAAAAAAGAAATTTAAATATTAAAATACTTTAAAGTATTTTTTTATTTTGATTAAATATACTTTATTATGAAAAGTTATTTAAAATATATTTTAGTTATATTTTTTGCTTTATTCAGTTTTTATTATACAGATAAAGTAATAGAATTATCTAATTATAATGATACTATTTTAACATCTATTAATGATTATGCTTCTATAAAGGATACTAAATGTAGGGAAGGAATGATTAATAGTGATGGAGTTATTCTAGGACTTTCAGGAATAAATGTTGATAAAAATAAGAGTTATTCTAATATGAAAGGTATTGGTTTTAAAGAAGAATTAATTGAATATAAAATAGAAGAATGTATATTAAATAAAGAAAATAATTTAGATAAATATATTATTAGTGGTAATAAATATAAAAATAATGTTAGTTTAGTTATAAATGTTATAAATGGAAAATATTATGAAAATATGATTTCTTTAAATGAAAATATTAATTTATTAGTTAATGTTAATATGATAGAAAAGTTAGATAATAAAGATAATTTATTATTTAAAGGAAATAAAGAAGAATTTAAAATATTTAGGAAAAATATAGATAATTTTTATTGTGTTAAAGTAGATAATGATGTGATTGATTTTTGTAAAAAGTATAAAGTTAATAGTATTAAACCAATAAATTTTATTTCTAAAGATTTACTTTCAAATGTTAAAAAAATATTAGAAAATGGAATAATTATATTTATTGATGAAAATAGTTATAATTTAAATGAATTTGGTATAACTATTAATTATATTAAAAGTAGAGGATATAATATAGTTAATATAAATCAGTTATTAGATTGATTTTGTATAGAATTGAATGATATAATTAGTTTATAAGATTTAATTTTTGTTTTTCAGGAGGTTGTTTTATGAAAAAAGAAATTAAAAAAGTCTTTAATAAACTAAAAACTCATATAAAAAATATATGGAATATTGCTTGTAAAATTCATAAGAAAAGTGGATATTTAAGAATATATATAATATTTGATATGTTATGGAGTTATATTGTTTATACTGTTAATTATGATGAATATTATATATTAAGTTTTTATAATGTTGTTTCTAATAAAAGAAATACTTATTTAACTCATAGAAAACATAAAAGAATAATTAGGCACTTATATAATAAAAAGAATTTAAATATATTAAATGATTCAAAAATGTTTTATTCTAAATATAAAAAATTCTTTAGTAATGAAATTAGTAATATAAATTCTATTAGCTATAAAGAATATGAAAACATAGTTTTAAAGAATAAAAAAGTTATGTGTATAAGTGATATAAATAAAGTTAAGAGTTCTTTTGAATATTTTGATTCTTCTAAATTTAGAAGTCCTGCGTTTATGCTTGAAAAAATAAAAAAAGATAAATTAAAATATATTGAACCATATATTAGTGAACATAAGGAATTAAATAAAATAACTGATAGTGTTATATCTTTAAATATTGTTACTTTGAATGTTTGTGGTGATGTTGAAGCAGTTTCATCTTCTATATCTTTTAATGAAGATGGTAAAACATATCATGGATTTATTGATAGTAAAAATGCAACTTTAAAGAAGAATCTTATATGTGGTGAAGATATAAGTGAAAGAGTAGTAGATGGTATTAAAATACCTCTATATGATAAAGCAATAGAACTTGCACTTGAATGTGCAAGAGAATTAAATGAAGTTAGAGAAGTAGAATGGAATATATTTATTTCTAGTAAGAAAGTATATTTATTAGGTGCCAGTTTATGGGATGACTATATTTATTATCAAATGCCTGAATATAACAAAATTGGTTTAATGCCATATTATAAGAAAAAATTAAAAATATAGAGAAATGTTAAATCTCTATTTTTTATAATAAAAATACTTTAAAAATACATAGTTTTATTTTATAATTATTTTATTAAAATAGAGGAAATAATTATGAAAAATAAAAAAGGATTTACATTAGTAGAATTACTTGCAGTAATAGCAATACTTGCAATACTTGTTATAA
>CAZBAZ010000038.1:0-10694 GCA_964490375.1 uncultured Clostridium sp. | reverse complement strand
GAAATAATTAGAAAACTAGAAAGTTCGAAAATAAAAATAACTATTTTAACAAAAACTCACGCATTATATGAAATGGAAGTCAAAGTTGATGATTCTGAAAAAAATATTAAATTATAGATTGAAAATCGTGGAAAAGGTATAGCCTTTGATAAGACAATTCCACATGATACAAACAAAAGAGTAAAAAGTTTGGAATTTTTACTTAAGAGGTGAAATTAATGGAGAATAAATTATATGATAATTATAAAAAGTCACTTGAACAAAAATATAATGCTGTTTGTTTTGATATTGACGGCACTTTAACTGTAAAAGATTCTAAAAAAATTGATAGTAAAGCGGTTAATATGATTGTAGAACTTTTAAGAAAAAAGGTACCTGTAGTATTTATTACAGGTAGAGGAGAAACAGGGCTTAATGATTTGAAACAAGATATCTATAAATCTATAATTGAATGTGATGATATTAGCGAGAACGATATAAAAAGAATTTATGTTTTAACAAATGATGGTGCTAGATTATTTTACAGTAATGGAATTTCATATAAAGATTTTTTGTCACAAAATATCTATATATCTACAAATGATGAGTTGGAACAATTGAAAGAAGTTGATGAAATACTAAAAAGAATTCAAAGTGGTTTTTTTGATTTAACTTATTCTATAGATTTTAAAACAAATACAATTATAAATGTTAGAATGATATTAAATACAGAGGATGAAAAAATTATAGAAAAAATTTATTGTGCAGTTAATGATTTCATTTGTTCAGAGCAATTCAAAGATATACATTTGACTAGAGGATTTTATAAAAATAAACCTGTTATTCAAATTGGCACAGCTACAAAAGATAAGGCAATAGAAAGAGCAGAAAAAATAATTGGTGTTCCAAAGGATTCTATGATAAGAATTGGTGATTGCGGCGATATTCATGGCAATGACTATTTAATGTTAGATTGTAAGCAAGGTTACAGTGTGGATAAAACCAGCGGTTCAATTGATAAATGTTTTCCTATTTTTAATAAAAATGGTAAGATTTTAAAGGGAGTTTCTGCAGCTTTAGAAATAATCAATGCTGCAAAAATATTGCCAACGGTTTGTTTAGAAAGTGCTGACAAATCAAACTATAAATTTAATTTTGCTTTAACTGAAAGAAATATAGTTTTAGGTAGGAAAAAATTATTAAATAAATATAATGATATAATAAATTTGAATTTTGGAGAAAATGAAGGAATAGATAGTTTATTTGATAAATCAAGTGGTAGCATAATAATTCCAATGTATGAATGGGAATTATTATTGGGAAATCCTTTAAAAGATTTTTGGAGTTTAAAAGAAAATAATTGCTTTAAATATTTAATGAGAGATGATAACAATTATCTTCTTAGAGGCTCTTCAACGTATTATTATTTTATTGCAAATAGAAAAAATATAAATGGTAAAGATATTACATCTAAGGATGATGTATTAATATGGCATAATAATTACATAAGATTTTTCGATAATGCTGAGCATGCAATTTCGAATACTGAAAATGTAAATTCTTCAATAAATAAAAAATTATTGTTGGGTATTTTAGACAATTGTAGAAATGTTTTATTAATTATTTTGAATCACAAACTTTTTTCTGATAATTTTAACAATAATGCTTTAATGGAAATTTCTTCAACTAATAATAAAGCTTTTTTTGAAATATATAAAGTTTTATTTAAGGTTGAAGATGCAATGAGCAATATATGTTTTAAAAACGATTTTTTAATAGATAAAGATTATATTCGTAATATGGTAAATGAATCGGAAAAAATATTAACTAAAAATTTATTAATTGAAGAATTGCAAGAAGTAAAAGAAGATTATTCAAAAGATTATAGGGCATATAGAGAAATAGATAATTTTGGAGAAAATTATACTGCGGTATCTTTATATAAAGAAAAACATAATGATAATAATAAGGCAATTAATGCATGCGGTTTAAGTTATGGAGGAATAGAATTACCTATAATTGCAAAAATAGTAGACAATAATAAAGTTGAAAGTTTATTACTTCTAAAATTCAGTAAAGAGGTTTCAGGATATTCTAATAAACAATTAATAGATTTAAGAAAGTTTAATATAAATGATTATGGTGGACTAATAAATTCTAATTATTTTCAAAATTTTAATTTTAATATTTTTGATGACAATGTATTAACGGGTAAAACGTTACAATTAGCAATAAATTCGTTATATGATTGCAATATAGTTGTTGGAAATATATGTATAGTAAGATATCCAGGAATTAATAGAATTGATCAAATGTTTTTGAATAATATTGCCGCTATCGATTTTCACTTGTTTTTTGATTATATATATGGGCTATGTTATCATAGCCCATATAGTTGGAAAGATAATGAATGGGAAAAATCAGACGGGAAAGTGAATTATGAAGATATTTTGGGAGTTTTTGATTTAAACAGAAAAAAATAATAGAATGTATAATTAAAAATCATGATTATAGAGAAAATAGTGAGATAGGAGAGTATAAAAGGAGATTATTAAAATGAGAGTAGTAAGTATAGGTGATCTTGTAACAGATTATTATTATAAAAATGGTAAATTAATAGGAATAAATGGTGGAATGACATCACACAATATAATTGCTAATTTAGCAAAAATGGGAATTGAAACTTCGGCATTTGCCTGCTGCGGTAATGATTGTCAGGGGGAAATCGCTATTAAGAGTTTAGAAAAAATTAAAGTTGATGTGACAAATATTAAAATCGTTGAAAATATTCGGACTAGATGTTTCCATATTTCTTATTTTGATAATGATGGAAAATTGTCCTTTACTTCAAAAAAAAGATGTCCTTTTTGTAATAATAAAAAATGGTATGAAGAAAGTTTATTAGATACGAATTATATTCTTTCTAAGATTAAAGCTGACGATGTTTTAGTATTTGATAACTTAAATGATAAAAATCAAAATATCATAGATAATACAACCAATAAAAAAATAATTGATTTAGGACAATATTTTGAATTTGAAAAAATGCTTGATGATGAAATTGTAGAAAAATTAGCAAATAAATTTGAAATAATAAATTTCAATGAAAGAGTAACTAAATATCTTTTAAATAGATTTAAATTAAATGATGATAGTGAACTATATAATATGATAAAGCCTAAGTTAATGACTATTACAAGAGGAGAAAATGGTGCGACATTTATAACTGATAATCACAAATATAATTATAAGTTATTTAGTAAAGGAAATGTAATTGATTCGACTGGCGCAGGCGATGCATTTATTTCTAGTATTATAAAAGACAGCATTAAAAATGATTTTAGGTATGATGAAAATAAATTAAAAAAATGGTATGAAAATTCTAATAGACTTACTTATAAAGTAGTTTCTAAAATTGGAGCAAGAGGACATATCAATTCATTATTTAAAGTTAAGCAGACTAAAGGGGTTTGTACATGCAGTGAATTTGAATATACTGAGAGAAAGCAAATAAAAAGATGTAATATTAACATAAATAACTTAGAAAAAAGAGTAATTAATGCAGTTAATTCTTCTGCTTGTGATAAATTAGATGAAATAGATTTTAGTAGTAATAAAAATTATCTATTTATAGGCACTGGAGGTTCGTATGCAAGTTCATTTTTTTCATCAAAGATAATAAATGCTTTATATGGAAGTAACACTTATTCCTTATATCCTAGAGATGTACTATATAGAAATAATATGAATATTGATAAAGCGATTTTATTCTCATATTCTGGCACAACTAATGATATTATTAATAGTGTTAAGGATTTTGACAGCAAAAATATTTATATTATTACAAAAGGAGAAATTCAAAATATTGTATTAAAAACAGGAATAGGAAAGAAAAATATATTAAGTTATAAATCTTCATGTAATAAGGGAAAAGAAAGGGGCTTTTTGTCATTTGAAGGTTCGGTGTCTCCATCTGCTTTATTTTTAAAATATTACTTGAATAAAACAAATAGTAGTATAAATGTAAATGATTTTATAAAAAAATCTATTGATTATTGGAATGTTCAAATTGAAAAATTAGTTAATAAAGATGCTATTGTTAAATTAAAAAGCAATAATTTAATTAACATCTTTAGGGGAGATTATGCTGATACCGCAAGCTTTGATTTAGAAAGTAAAATTATTGAATCAGGAATATTTAATTGTATTATTCATGAAAAAAAGAATTTCTCACACGGAAGATTTGTTAATTACGAAAATTTGAATAATAACTTTTCAATATATTTTAAACAAAAGTCTACAACTAAATATGAAATAGAATTACTAAAATATTTAGAAAACAATTGTTTATTAATAGAAAGTAGATATGATGGTTTACTAGCAGAGTTTGATTTACTTATTGCATCACAATTTATTATCTATTACATTGGCAAAGGTTTGAATGTTGATGTATCCAAACCAAAATATTCTGCTGATGCTATGAAAATATATTTTTATAAAGGTGGCTTATAATAAATAATAAATAAAATATTTAGATAGATTCTAGATACTTTTGGCTAATTAAGTGGTTTTATGGTATAATCCGGTTTTTTGGTTGCAAAATTAAAAAATGTCTATTTAGGGAAAATGTTTTGATTAAGTAACGATATATGACTTCATATTGTTACATATATTTTTAATAAAAATATTAGATTTTAGTTTATAACATAATTATATTTATATAATTATGTGTATAATATCGTGATTCATGGTATTCTTTTCTAAGAAGTAATACCACTCACTATAGCAAGATTCACATACTAATAAAGTCGTGTGTAAAATAACTATAAATTATGAAGATCAAAGTTTTTTAAAAATGTATGATTGTAATTCTTACAAATCTTTGATTTAACGTTAATATATTATTTACCTTTTTATGATATAATTATCATACTATGTATTCAAGAATAGGAGGTGAAGAAATGGATAAAATATATATGTGTATTGATTTAAAAAGTTTTTATGCTTCTGTAGAATGTAGAGAAAGAAATCTAGATCCTCTTGATACTAATTTGGTTGTTGCAGATGCTTCAAGAACTGATAAGACTATATGTTTAGCTGTTTCTCCATCCTTAAAATCTTATGGACTTGGTGGAAGATGTAGATTATTTGAAGTAAGACAAAAAATTAAAGAAATTAATTATTTAAGAAGAAAAAATAATCATTATCAAAGTTTTAATGGTAAATCATATATTGCATCTGAACTTAATAATAATTCAAATCTTGAGTTCGATTTTATAGCTGCTGTTCCAAGAATGAAATTATATATGAAATATAGTACTGATATATATAATATATATTTAAAATATATAGCTCCAGAAGATATACTTGTATATTCAATAGATGAGGTATTTTGTGATATTACTAATTATTTAAAATTCTATAAAATTACTGCAGAAGAACTTGTGATTAAAATAATAGAAGATGTATATAAATCTACTGGTATTACTGCTACTGCTGGAATTGGAAGTAATATGTATTTGGCAAAAGTTGCGATGGATATTACTGCTAAAAAGATGAAACCTAATGAGTTTGGTGTTAGACTTGCTGCCCTAGATGAAATGACATATAAAAAAGAATTATGGAGTCATAAACCTTTAACTGATTTTTGGAGAGTAGGTAGAGGTTACGCAAAAAAACTAGAAGAAAATAATATGTTTACTATGGGTGATGTTGCTAGAATGAGTATTAATAATGAAGATTTATTATTTAAATTATTTGGTGTTAATGCTGAATTACTAATAGACCATGCTTGGGGATATGAGCCATGCACTATAGAAGATGCTAAGAAATATAAACCTATGTCTAATAGTATAAGTCAAGGACAAGTATTACACTCTCCATATAATTATGAAAAGACTAAACTTATAGTAAAAGAAATGGTTGATAATTTAGTTTTAGATTTAGTTGAAAAACATTTAAAGTCTGATCAATTTGTTTTAACTATAGGTTATGATATTGAAAATTTAACTAATCCAAGTATTGCTAGAAAGTATCATGGTGAAGTGGTAAGTGATAGATATGGAAGAATGGTTCCAAAACATACTCATGGCACTATTAATATAGATCATAAAACATCATCTACTAAAGTAATTACAAAAGAAGTTATGAAACTTTATGATAGAATTATTAATCCAATTTTACTTGTTAGAAGATTAAATTTAACTGCTTGTAATGTTGTTTGTGAAGAATATGAAGATAAACCTGTTATAGAACAAATGGATTTATTTACTGATTATGAAGCAATAAGTAAGCAAAAAGAAAATGATTTTAAAGATGAAATTGAAGAGAAAAAGATTCAAAAAACGCTTCTTTATATTAAGAAAAAATATGGTAAAAATTCTATATTGAAAGCTATGAATTATGAAGAAGGAGCTACTGCTAAGATGAGAAATGAAGAAATTGGAGGTCATAAAGGATGAATGATTATGATGACATTATAAATTTGGAAAGGCCTATTTCTAAACATTCACATTTAAGTATGGAATCACGAGCTGCACAGTTTGCTCCATTTGCTGCTTTAACTGGATATGACAAACAAGTTAAAGAAGTAGCAAGACTTACAGAAAAAAGAATTTTATTGGATGAAGAAAGAAAAGAAATTATTAATAATAAATTAAAATATATTAATGAACATATTAATAGTATTAATGAGGTTACAATAAAATATTTTATAAAGGATGAGTTTAAATCTGGTGGTAGATATATTATTAAAAATTGTAATGTTAAAAAAATAGATTCTTTTCTTAAAAAAATTAAATTAACTGATAATACAATTATTTCAATAAAGGACATTGTTGACATTAATTTTAATTGAATAAATTTTAATTTTGTTATATAATATTTTAGACATTAAATGCTGTCTAGTCTATGTCTGCGACTGGATGGTATTTTTTTTGCTTGAAAAAAATACCTGTAATTTTGATGGAAAGGAGGGATATATAATGCCTAAAACAAAGACTCAAAATTTAGTTTTTACTTTAATGACTGCTATTTTAATGGCTTACTTTATGATTGTTTATAGTATTTCTATAAATTCAGCAGATGGTTTAGTAAATGAAACTTTTTTAATAGCTTTAAAAGAGTTTCCAATAGAAGGAATAATAGTATTTTTATTAGCTTTTTTTGTTGCAAGTCCAATTGCTAAAAAAATGGCATTTAAGATAGTTAATCCTAAAAATGATAATAAAATGTTTGTTATTTTATCTATTCAAACATTTACTGTATTGGTTATGGTAGGATTAATGAGTATTTATGCATTGCTTGCACAACATTTAATAAATAGTAATTTTATATGTAATTATATAGTGTTATATTGTAAAAACTTTATGATGGCTTATCCATTACAAATATTTTTTGTAGGTCCATTAGTAAGATGTGTTTTTAGAATGATGTTTAAAAAACAATTATAATATTAAGATATAAATAATATAATATTTATGTCTTTTTTATTATTATGATGTGAGTTAAGATAATTTTTGTTATAATTGATTTAGATATTGAAAGGAAAAAAATTGTATGATAACGTTTGATGATTTTATGAAAATAGATATTAGAGTTGGAACTATAATTGATGCTAAAGTGTTTAGTAAAGCTTTAAAGCCTGCATATCAATTAAAAATAGATTTTGGTGAAGAGATTGGAATTAAAAATTCCTCTGCTCAAATAACAAAAGTTTATAATATAGAAGAATTAATAGGTAAACAAATATTAGCAGTTGTAAATTTTCCGCCTAAGCAAATTGCTGACTTTATGTCTCAAGTATTGGTTCTTGGAACTTATAGTGAACAAGGTGTTGTTTTGGTTAGACCTGATATGCAAGTAAAAAATGGAGATAAATTAGGATAAAAATGTATAGATATAAATATAAAACTCCAAGTGAATTTGATGATTTAATTATGTATAGTGATGGAAAATATTTAACTGGATTAATATTTAAGGGTTCTCATGATACTTATAAGTTTGGTGAATGTGAAAGTAAAAACTTAAATATTTTTATTGAAACTAAAAGATGGTTAGATATTTATTTCGATGGAAATATCCCTGATTTTACGCCTAAATATAGTTTGGGAAGCATTTCTTCTTTTAGAGAAGAGGTAACTGATATAATGAATAGTATTCCATATGGAAAAGTAGTTACATATAATGATATATCAAATGAAATTGCTTGTAAAAGAGGAATAAAAAAGATGTCTGCTCAAGCAGTAGGAGGAGCCGTTGGAAGTAATCCTATTTGTATAATTATTCCTTGTCATAGAGTAGTTGGCTCAAATAATAAAATTACTGGGTATGGTGGTGGAATTAAAAATAAAATTGAACTTTTAAAATTAGAAAAAATTGATATTAGTAAATATAGGTGAAATATGAATAGATGTAAATGGTGTAATTTAAAAAATCAAAAGTATATTGATTATCATGATAATGAATGGTGTATTCTTAATACTGATGATAAATACTTATATGAAATGTTAATACTTGAATCTTTTCAAGCTGGTCTTTCGTGGGAATGTGTGTTAAATAAAAGGGATAGTTTTAGACTATTATATAATGATTTTAATATTGATAAAGTTATTTTATATGATCAAGAGAAAATAGAAGAATTATGTGCTTCTAAAGAGATAATAAGAAATAAATTAAAAATTAATGCTAGTATAGAAAACTCTAAAATATTTAAAAGTATAGTAAATGAATTTGGAAGTTTTTATAAATATTTATGTGTTTTTACTGAGAATAAAATATATTATGAAATTGGTAATACTAGAAATGAATTATCTGATAAGATATCAAACGATTTAATAAAAAGGGGTATGAAATTTGTTGGAACTACTATTATTTATTCTTATTTACAAGCTATAGGAATAATTTATTCTCATGAAAAAGATTGTTATTTGTATAAAGAAATGTGATAAAATATTATTATAGAAAGGATAGTAAAAATGGAATTTGAAGATGTTATTAGAAAAAGAACTGCTACTAGGAAATTTAGTGATAGAGAAGTAGAGGAAGATAAAATAAAAAGTATACTTGAAGCTGGTAGAGTAGCACCTACTGCTAAAAATATACAACCACAATACATATTGGTTGCTAAAAGTAGTGAAGCATTAAGTATTATTGATGAGTGTTCTCCATGTAGATATAATGCTCCAATAGTGCTTATTGTATGTAGTAATAAAGAAATTGCATTTAAAAAGAATGATGAATCTACATATATAGTAGATGGATCAATTGTTGCTACTCATATGATGCTTGAAGCTACTAATGTGGGATTAGATAATATTTGGATTGAAATGTTTGATAAAGAAAAATTAATGCAAAAGTTTAATCTTGGAGAAAATGAGCCGATATGTTTAATACCTATTGGATATAAAAGTGAAGATTGTCCATTAAATCCTTTACATAATGTAAGAAAAGATTTAAATGAGACTGTAAAATATATATAAGATTCTAGTATTTAAAAAGCACTAGTTAAACTAGCGCTTTTTTTGGTGTTTTAATTGGCGAAAGAATTTTTTGACTGATTTTTCTTTTGCAAATTTTCCTTCTAATTCTAAAATGCTGTTTTTATATCTTTTGTATGCTTCTTCATAGTTTCCATTAACTATTTGTTCAACGCAATAATCAACAATTGTATCATAGATGTAATCGTAAATAATTTCAAAATGTTCATCACTATTAATTGCTTTGACAATATGAGGTGCTATATCATAATAGTGATCTATATCATCTTGTGATACAAAATTATCTCTAAACCATCTTAAGACTCTCATTCATAACAATCGTCATCAAAATTTGCTTGAAAATGTTGCATACACGCACTTGTTAAATAGCATCCGCCTTTTTCTTGTATTTCTCCAGTTGTTGGATTAGCTGACTTATTACTTTCTTATCTACTAAAGTTAGGATCTTCTCCATTATTGTAATTTTCACTACTATTATAGTGAGAGTGTCCATGACCGCCATCTCCATTATCCACATATCTATTTACTGAGCCATCTTTTTCATAACTTGTGTATTGTAAATTTGAGTCACTATAATCGTCATATTTATCTGCATCATAGCTTGCGTATCCCAAATCAATCTCTATTGTTCCCACCTTTTGACATTATTTTTCATTTCCTTTTTTTACTTTATTATAGTTGTATAATACGTCACCATCTTCATAAAATGTAAAGTTTTCTTCTCCTAGTTTGATTATTAGAACTTTTAATTCTTTGAACATATTTTCTATACTATTTTCGTCTTTTAATGATAATGCATAGTATTCTTTTAATTTTTTGCTATAATCATCGAATAAATCACTATTATCATCATTCATTTCATAGTAATGTTCTACTGCTAAAGAACCTTTAAGAATAAATTTTCCATAATTGCTTTTTTCAAGTTTGATATTACCCATAATTAATAATCTCCTTTCAATTAATAAAACACTCATTTCAGATTATTGATTGTTGAATATATAACTGCATTGGTGAAATGAGTGACACATATTATTATGTTTTACTCAATATATTTGCAATCATATACCTTCTTCTAATTTATAAGCTATCACTAATGTGTTGCTGTGTCAATAATGATTAAAAATGACTAACAAAACATTAATTTTATTGTAAAAAATATTATCATGTTAGTGTCAAGAATTTTTAGGTTTGATGACAATAAAAAAGAATAATTATATT
>CAZBAZ010000037.1:0-11029 GCA_964490375.1 uncultured Clostridium sp. | reverse complement strand
TCCCGACCCCCTGCTTGTAAGGCAGATGCTCTAACCAACTGAGCTAATCGCCCATTATTTTTCCCTTGCTGCGTAATTAAATATACCATTTATTACTTTTTATGTCAAGAATTAAATGTAATTTTATAATGTTTTTTTTCTTTTTTTTATTTCATCCATTCTTTCTACAATCCATAAATTCAAATTTTCTTTTAAAGGTTCAAAACCATGACCCTGTTCCACTAAAGAATTTTTTCTAATTTTTAATTTATTCAATGATAATCTTACTTGTTTTTTTTCATAATCAATCTCAATTATTCTAGCCTTAATAAATTGATTAACATGATATCTTGTATTTAAATCATTTATATATCTACTACATATTTCTGATATATGAATTAAGCCATTAATATCATTACCAATTTTTACAAAAATACCATAATTAGCAATACCAGTAATTTGGCACTCAACCACATCTCCAACAAGTAAATTACTTTCCATCTAACATCACATAATTATTATATCATAAAACTCAAATTATCCAATTAATTAATTCTATTTTTTTAAAATTTATGCATTTTTCTCTAAAATAATTTAGAAATTTAAGATAATCACCCATATTATTAATCAACTTATGCAAAATTTTATTATATTTTTCTTTTTCAATTTCAGATGCTTTGCAACTAACAAAAAGTATTTTTAAAACATCAAAAAATTCAATTGGATACAAAAATAATGCAAACAAATAAATCAAATCATTTTCTGAACTATTTAATATTAAATCATCAACATCAGAAAAGGCAAACTCACGAGCAAACATTTTTAATTTAATATTAATAACAATATTGTAATATTTATTTGCTTTAAAAAAATTGAAAATATTGAAATTATCATTACACGAATTAAAAAAATTACACTTTAAACCTAAATAATTTTCCTTGGTATTATCATATTCATATAATAGTTGCACTGCATTTTCAGCCATACCAACATAATAATTAAAACTTTTTTGAACTAGTAAATTATCATTATAATTGTCTGCTACAATCACTTCTAAATCATTAATTTCCTTTTCGAATTGAACTTTCAAATCAACACTTGGCAAATCTAACGCATTTAAGTACTCACAATCATTTATAAAATTTTTGATATCATTAGTACAATCATATGCCACTTTTCTAAATAGAATTATCACTTTATTATTTTTTTTACATAAAAATTCACCATTTTTAGTTTTAATAATCTCTTTTATTTTAATCTGCGTATTCTTCATGTTTATTTCTTCAATTAAATTATTATATATTTTTACATTATCTTCGCTTATTTCACCAAAATTTGTAATATAAATATAATACATATCATCATTATAAAAAAACTGCAAGTTATTTTCATCTAAACAATAAATTTTACTAGGATGAATGCCATAATTATTAAAAACAAAATTTTTCACATAAATCACCAATAAATTTTATGCAAATAAAAAAGCACTAATTCTAAATAGTGCTTATACATTTAAAGCGACAATTTGCCTTCTTCTTCAGGCAATCCAGGATTGTCTTGAATTCTACTAATCATATTATCAACCATATTTGACATATCAGATGTTTTAATTTCCTCTAAAGTTTTTTCATCTTTAACAACATTCTTTGATGAATTAATCGTTTGCATTTCAGACAAATACAAATCTATTTCGTCAGATATAAAACTCATTATTTTTTTAAGCATTTCCTCTTTACGATTATTTGAATTCTTAAATTTTGCATTAACATTTATATTAGAGTTTTCAACAATGTCATCCATTTTTGGCAAATTATTAGTAGGAATTTCTCCATTTATTTCCGGCAAGCTAGGCTCAACATTTTTGTTTTCTAATGAAGAAATTTCATTCATAGAAGAATCTTGAGTATGAGCTGATTGATTAGGAACTACACTATCAATAAACATTTCAGAAGAAACCTCAGGTACAGCGGGAATATCCATTTTAACTTCAGAAAAATCCGGTAATTTCAAATCAGGAATTATTTCCTGCTTTTTCTCAACAGGCTGTGTCTCAACTGAAGAATCTAGCGAAGGAATTTTAGGTAAATCAATGCTCTCTAATGCAGATGTATCCTCAACAGAAACAGGAACTGCGCCTTGTAAATCGGGAACTTCACTTTCGGGATTAATATTCAAACTGCCCAAATCAATACTAGGTATATCTTTTTTATCAGTATTTACATCTGATCCTAAATCCAATGATTCCATAACTTGCTCAGAAGCCACAGGTTCTATTTTTTCTTTTTCAAGAGATGATGTATTTGCTAATGGAACAATTCCCTGCATATTTGGAGTTAAATTGGAAGAATTTACTCCAATGACTTTTTTATACATCTCAAAATCACCAGTTTTTGAAATGCTACCTGAAAGTATTTTATTTGTATTATCAATCAATTGCATATTATCACCTTATCCTTCAACTATTTGTTTCATAGCTTGCTTAACGCTTGCCCAAACTTGATCATCTTTAATTCCAATCAAACTATATACACCAGGCTCATTTTCTACAAATTCAGAAATATAAATTTTACTCATTCCTTCACCAGCAGTTTCACCTTTAGATAATATAACAAAACTTTTATTTAATTCGGAAATTTTGAAAGCATTAACTAAATCTACTTCTTCCATGGTTCCATCCATATTTTTAATTGATATCTTATTCATCTCTTCACCAATCCTATTCTCCTTAATTTTAACACAATAAAAAAATAATATCAACAGCGATATTATCATTTTTCACTTTTTATAATTTTTTCTAAAACAAAGTATTTGCAATCATAAGCACAATTTTCACTTATATACTTATCTAAATTTCTATAATCATTTATTTTGTTTAAATTTTTGTTATTTTTTTTATTAAAACCTTTCAATCTCAATTTAGAGTATGCAATATCACCAACAATGTAATCATACGTTTCAAAATAGGATGTATACTTTTCCAAAAACATATCTTTATCAAAACCATTTTTATAATCTTTAATTAATTTATATCTATTATTTTCAATTTCTACTATCATGTTTAACAGCCTTTCCATAGAAATTATAACATTTTATTAAACTTAAGTAAACAGCATCAAAAAACAAAAAAGTATTTATTTAACCATTATAAAATAAGCAGGATAAAGCAAATTACTTAAGAACTATTGCCAACTAGTCCACCATAATACGTTGGAATTTTTCCTTGTATTATTTTGCTATCAACCAACAAATCTTTTTTAATACTTACATTTTTTGAAATAAAAGGAAAAATTATTTCGTATTCAATGCTAGTTTGAAAATATACTTTAATTATTGAATTGTTAATGCCATATTCTTGAGTATCAATATATATAGAATTATTACTACTAGCAACAGAATATAATTTATATGGTATTTTTGGTGCCAAATTAGACAAAACTATATTATTATGAATAATTCCAAACGGCACTTTTACTTCAAAAGTATTGTTCATTTTATAATTTTCTATATCAGTCATAAAATTATTGATTATCTTCGAATAACATTCGTTTAATAGTTTATTATTAAAGTCAACAGAAATTATTTCGCCTTTTTCATTATATTTTAACACCACAAATTGACTATTTTCATATTCACTAATTGTTTTCACTACTGCAGCATCAAGCATTGTCATTATTCTATTTGTTAATTCTTTCTGCACAAAAGTATTCAAATATTCAACACTTTTAACTGAAAATAGCCTTATAAAAAGAAATGATACAATTAAAATAATCAATATTATCAGTAAGATTTTATCACTCGTAGTGATAAAGATATGATTTTTCAGTCTCATTCTACTCATAATAAATACTATGAAAAAAGAAACATATAATATGCTTCTAATTTAACTTACCAAACGTCTAACTAATTATTTCTAAATAATATTCCAATCCAAAATATAATTCAAAATTAAGAAAATCGTAGCCAATAGCATTAATATTATTAAAACCATAACTATCTTGCCGAATACAGACCCCTTTTTTGCTTCTTTTTCAATTTCCTGAAATCCTTCAAAATCAGACTTATCAAACAAACTAGAATTAGTATAAAAAGAATCATCTATTTTTTCGATTCTTGGTTTTTCATCAGTATCATCATTAGAATCATCAGTCTCGTTTTCTAATTTGTCCAAATCAGAATTTATTCTTTTGATTTCTTCTTGGCTATAATTCTTTTTAAGCATTTCTTTTTCTAAATTAATTTCTTGAGTAAAATCAGTATCGGGCATCTTAATTGATTCTAAATCTTGTGTAATCTCGATTAGTTCATTCTTTAAGCTTTCACTATCTTGAACATTATTTTCCCCCATTGGTGGAATAACATTAGTAAATTCACTATCACCCATAAGTTCATCAAGCAAATCAGCTTTTTTGCTATTATTCTTACTATTTATTTGAATATTTTTTATTAAATCAACTAAAGTTTTCTCTTCAGTATTTAATTCATCAATAGGTCCAGTAATATCATCATCAATAGCCGCTTGTTGTTCTTCCTTAATTTTTATCCTTTTTAATATATCTATTTGAGTATTATTTAATTTTCTATGTCTATCTTCAGCATAATCAACTTCTCTCTTATCACGAGCAGTTTCAAGTACAGAATTTATATCATATGTTTTTTCTTCTTTTCTAGTAACAATAATTTTTTCTTCAGGTGGCAGCTCTAATGAAATCCTTTTTCTAGTTTCATCTAAATCATCATTTGAATAGACATATCTTTTTATTTTTTCAATATCTACTCCTTTTACACTATCAGATATAACACTAACATTATTGTTTGTTCTTATTCGAGATAATTCACTCATATCAGTATTAGTATAAATTGATTGATTTTTCTTTACTCTACTCATACCTTGCAGTGAATTTTCTTCATATTTTTCCATTCTTGTACTCATTATGCTTCACCATAATAATAATATCATAACTAATGATTATTTTCAAGAAATGTATTTTTCATGATAAACTAGATTTTTTTGAATTTTTAATATATAATCTATATATAATGTTTTATAAAGGAGAATAAATTTTATGGAAAAGTTAAAAGTTACAGAAACATGCATAGGATGTGGATTATGCGTAGCTGAAAATGAAAAATATTTTGAATTCAATGATGAGGGATTCAGCAAAGTAAAAAAAGAAATTATTGATGAAGAAGACAAAAAAGATTTATTAAATATTATTGAATCATGTCCTGGTGAAGCAATAGTTATCGAAGAAGAAAAAGAAGCATAGTTCAGTCTATACTTCTATTTTTTTGGGTTTTGAACATAATTATATAATTGTTTTGATTCTTTTATAGTTAGTTTGCGATATTCTCCCATACTTAATCCTTCTAAATCAAAGTATGCGTATTTAATTCTTTTTAATTTTAAAACTTTGTGTCCAACACTAGCAAACATGTTTTTAACTTGATGATTTCTTCCTTCAGTAATCGTCAATTCCACATAACTTTTATTGTTCTTTTTATCAATCTTTTTTAATTTAGCTTTTGACTTTTTAGTCATTATGCCATCTAATAAAATTCCATTTTCAAGTTTTTTTAATTCATCTACTCTAATTATACCATCAACTTTAGCATAATAAGTTTTTTCAATATTACATTTTGGATGAGTAAGTTTGTTTGCAATTTCACCATCATTAGTTAAAAGTAAAACACCAGTAGTATCATAATCAAGTCTTCCCACCGGAAAGATTTTTTCTTTTGTATCAATTAAATCAATAACTGTCTTTCTACCCTTCTCATCATGCACAGAACATATTGTTTTATCAGGCTTATAAAGTACATAATATTCTTTAACTTGTCTTTTAACCTCAATTCCATCAACTTCAACAACATCTTTTTCATTAACTTTAGTACCAAGTTCAAAGACAACATTTCCATTGACACTCACTTTTCCTTTTAAAATTAGTTCTTCACTTTTCCTTCTAGAAGCAACTCCACATTCACTTAAAAATTTTTGCAATCTTTCCATATAAAACACCTTAAGTAATTTTAACAAAAAATTACCTAAAAGACAACAATTCTTTTATTTTAGAAACACGTGCTTGATAAGAAATTTTATATAATCTTTCTTTTAATACTACATTCTCATTTAAAAGTACTAAAACACATTTTTGATTTAATTCAATTTTAAGTTTAACATTTTGAATTTCATTAGGTTTAAACAGCATATTAATATCTTTTTTTAAGTAATAATGATTATTCTTACCATCATCAATTTTAAAAGATACAAAGTACTTATCTAATAATTTGTATTTGTTATACTTTTTAAAATATTCTTCATATAGTTTTTTATGTAAATTAAACTTATCTGCTTCATTTATACTAGCAATCACTAAAGTTTTTCCATTTTTTCTAGCAGAAGAAACATACACTTGACCACTTGCTTTTGTATAACCAATCTTTCCACTTATTAAATATTTATACTCACTTAAAAGTTTATTTTTATTAACCCAAATATAATTATCAACTTTATATTTTTTGGCTTGCGTGATTTTCAAAAAATCAGTGTTTTTTATGGCATAACTCATAAGAACTGCTAAATCATATGCTGTACTATAATTCTTAGTTTCATCATTTAACCCATGTGGATTTTCAAAATTAGTATTATACATTCCAAGTTTAAATGCTTTTATATTCATATTTGCTATAAATTCATCATAACCATATTTTGTAGCAATAGACATAGCCGCATCATTACCACTTTGAAGCATTAAGCCATGAAGTAAATCGTTTAAAGTAAAAGTTTCATCTTGCTTAACATAAATCATAGATCCACTAACCTTTAATATTTCTTCACCAATAGTTATCTTATCATCTAATTCACCCATATCTAATGCAATCAAAGAAGTCATAATTTTAGTGGTTGACGCTATAAGTTTTCGCTCATTCATATTGCTAGAATATAAAACCCTATTACTATCCGCATCCATTACAACAATAGATGCATTAACTTTAATAAATAACAATAACAATATTACAATAATTTTTTTCATACTAATTGTATTCACAAAAAGCAAAAATTATCAAATAAAAAGCAACTTTTACATTGCAATATATCATATAATTTCTAATAATCTTTTTAAAATCATATTTACTATAAACTCTTTACATTCTTTTCTTGACTTATTAGGACACATAACATTAAATTTTATATACTCATCATTCTTCCTATTATATATAGTCACAAAAACAAGATTATCATTTTCACTTGGATTATTTTTATCAAATCTATTTATTTTTCCAGTAATACCTACTCCATAAGTAGAAAGAGTATAATCACTTATACATTTAGCCATTTCATTAGAAGTCTCAAAACTATAAACAGAGTATTTAGAAATTGTTTCTTCCTTAACACCCATTTTAATCTTATAATCATTAGAATACGTTATTGCACTAAACTTTAATACTTCACTTGAACCATCAACATTTGTAATAGTTGTAGCAAAATACCCAGCAGTACATGACTCCATTGAAGAAATTGTTTCCTTGTTTTTAATCAATCTTTGTACAATTTCATTTTCCATACATCCATAACTCCTTATAAATAATATTTTAAATATATATAAGTAGTATATCAAAATAAAACCTAAAATTACTATTAAATTTTGACAATAATTGTATTTTAATAAAAAATATGTTAAATTTTAATTAAGGGGATTTATTATGATTAAAAAATATAGTGAAAAACTTATAGACTTATGTATGGAAATTGATTTTGAATATGATATCTTAATGGATTTATCAGAAAAAAATAAAGAAAATACTAAAGATTATACAAACAATATACATGTTTTAAAAGAATTAATGGAATCTGCGATTAATTATTGCATTACATTTAAAGTTGATGAACTTCAAAATATGCTTTACTATGTTTCTGAAAAATTAGAGGAAACTGAAAATGGCTACTATTATGAAATAGCATCAAGTATAATCGACTACACTTTAAATAAAAAATATAAAGAAGAAAGAAAAGATCTAGAAGAAAATGTAGTCAAAGAACCTAACGAATATGATGAAGACTATGATGAAATAACTGATACAGAAGATTGCGATGAAGAATATAAAGACTATGACGAAATAACCGATACAGAAAATTATGATGAAGAATATGATGAAGAATACGAAGAAACCTACCCAGATGAAATTGAAATAGACTATGAAAATAAATGGTTAGAAACATACCCAGATTACTTAGATGATTATTATGATGAAGCAATGGGAATAATTTATACTAGTGCTGCTAGAAAAATGTTTATTGAACTAATTAACCTAAAACCAAAAAACAAAAAAGAAAAAAAATTACAAAATAAATTATTAAAATTATATCAAACACAATATAGATATGATTTTCTAACAAGAAATGTTTCATTAGAATTAATGTCAATAGATGCTAAATTTAATCCATTTAGAATTTATGTATGTACAGATGATGACTATAGTCCTTTATATTTTAATGAATCAATAAATATATTAAAATCTATATGCAATAAAAATATTGATAATTTAGATGAAGAAGATTTAGAAGATAGTTTTGAAATTATGTGTTTATTTGAAATGCTAGACTACTTAGATATTGAACAATTAAATAAACTTAAAGAAGCTTGTGTGGAATTTTGTTATTCAAAATCAAATACACTCGGACAATTATGTCTTTCAAAAATACAATCAAAAACGGGCAATTAAATGTCCGTTTTTAATTATTTTCATAATTATATAAACCATGTATCTTTTCTAAAGTAACTCTATCAGGTGTTTGAAGTATCCATTCATTATCTTGTTTTTCTAATTTAAATACTATATCATACTCTACCTTATCACTTATTTTAGACATATTTTCTATTTTATATTTATAATATAAATTCTCATCAAACATATTATCTTCATCATAAAATTCATCCATATGATTATTCATATACTCATGAGAATTTTTATCAGCTAAATATAAATCATATACAATTATTTTAACAGTTACAATTGCATCATTTCCATCAATACTTTCTTCCTTAATTTCATATTTTAAATCTTTATATTGTCTTTTCAAAACTTCCTTATAAGCTAAAGTATTATCACTATTTAAGTTTTCTGCTGCAACAGTAATATCAATATCTTCAAGAACATTATCAGTTAAATTATTATATTGATTTAAATAAGCCTCAACTTTACTAGTTGGTGTATTAGATAAACTACATCCAGTAAATAAAAATAATAATGTTAAAGAAAATAATATTTTTTTCATAGATTTTCCTCCTAATAATATTGTTAACACAAATATAAAATATTATTCATTATTTTTAAAAAAAGAAAAATATATCATAATAATACCAATTACACCTACTAAACATTCAATATGAGTAAAAATATATTTTAAATATTCAAGAAAACTATACCCCATCTTTAATAAATTAAGATAAACTATAATAAACATTAAAGAATAAGAGCATAATAAAATACCTGTAAACAATAAGACAATTTTCTTTAACATATTATAATTATATTTGTAAAACTATAAAAATATTATTATAATAAGAAAGGTGATTATATGGAGATATTAAAATATTTATTATTAGCAGTAGTACAAGGATTAACTGAAACAATACCTGTTTCATCTAGTGGTCATTTAATGATCATAAAAAAATTAATAAGTTTAGATGTAGATTTTAATACAATAGCTATACTTACTAATTTTGGATCATTAATAGCAATATTAATTATATTTTGGAAAGATATAGTTTCTCTAATAAATAGTTTCTTTAAATATTTAAGTACAAAAGAAACAAAATATAAAAGTGAATATAAATATTGTTGGATGATAGTTCTTGGATGTATTCCAGCCGGACTTTGTGGACTAATAGTTAGTAAATTAGAATTATTTGATAAAATAGAAGATAATATCAAAATAGTTGGTCTATCATTAATAATTACAGCAATACTATTATTTATTATTAGAAACTTTAAAGGCAAAAAAGATGATAAAGATATTGGAGTTAAAGAAGCTTTAACAGTTGGATGTTTTCAAATATTAGGTTTATTTCCTGGTATAAGTAGAAGTGGTTCAACAATAGTTGGAGGAATAACTGGAGGACTTAAAAGAGATACAGCATTCAAATATTCATTTATGTTATATATACCAATGAGTATAGCTGCTATGGGACTTGAATTATTTGATATAGAATTTACTAGTTCATTAATTCTTCCTTATGCTCTATCAATTATAGTTTCATGTATTGTTACACTACTAGTTACAAAATGGTTTAGAAAAATTGTTAATGAAGGTAAACTAATATACTTTAGTATCTATTGTTTAATAGTTGGTTTACTTGTAATATTATTTCTATAAAGATCTGAAAAGATCTTTTTAATTTACATCTTATTAAAATACTTATTCTCTTTCCTATCATATAATAATTTAATAACTATATTACATAAAATAAATATTAATCCAATAGATAAATAAATATATTCAAATAACTCAATATAAGCCCTTATATCATTTAAAAATAGATTATTACTACCAATTACATAAAACAATCTAAAAAGAGCTAAAAACGCTATCAAAAAGTTTAAACCAACATGTTTAAATCCCCTATAAGTATTCTCCCTTATCAAAAATACACTAGTCATCAAAGTAAATATAAATAAACAAAGAACAATTATCACAACAAAATTAACCCTTTCACCAACACCAATATAATCAAATAAATAATTAAATTTATCACTAACACCATACCTAGTAATATTATAATTTAACTTTTCACTATTAAAAATATTAATCAAAAAACAATTAAAAGGTAAAACTATCAAAGCAATAGAACTAAATACCACTAATAATATAGTATTAATAGATATCATAAATTTTCTTAAATCACTTATATCTTCCACAATAACCTCAATTCATAAGTCATTATTATAATATACACACAATAAAAAGAAAATAAAAAGTTCACTATTTTTTTAGTGAATATGATTAGTTTATGATAATGTCTTAAGTAATGGCATTTGAAAATGTCTCAAA
>CAZBAZ010000036.1:0-11304 GCA_964490375.1 uncultured Clostridium sp. | reverse complement strand
TTTGCCCTTTTTTTATAAGGCTTTGCAGAGTTTTGCTGCAAAACTAAAGATTATATCATATTAAAAAATGAATGTAAATTTTTAAATAGCAAAAAAAATACATTTTTTCTCTTGCATATTGTATCATATATGATACAATATATTCATTATGAAAAAGATGACTGAATACATTAATTATATTGAAGTTGATAAGAGCATAGAAGAACTAGAAAAGGATTTTACAAATGATTTTATTTCTTTTAGAAAAGAAAATAATTTAACACAAGAAATGCTTGCAGAATACTCTAAGGTTAGTAGAACTAAAATAGCTAGAATTGAAAGTGGAATGCATTCTCCTAGTGTAAAAGCTTTATTAAATATTTTAGGTCCTCTAGGATATACAATCAAAATCGATAAAGTAAAAAGAAATCACTATTTTAAATGATTTCTTTTTAATTATAAATTATTATATCTTTTTTCTATTCTATCTTTTCCAAGTAATTTCATAATTTCATATAAATCTGGTGTCATTGATTTAGAAGTTAAAGCAACTCTTAATACAGTTGAAATATCAGCAACACTTCCTTTATAATTTTCAGGATTTTTCTTATATTCTTTTATATTAGAAGCATATCCAAGTTCATCACACATATTTTTAACTTTATTAAACCATGTTTCTTTATCATCAGTTTCACTATAATATTTACTCATATATATATTTAAAATATTTTTTATTTCATTCATATCAGTAATATTCTTCCATTCATATTCTTTATCTTTAGATTCAAATATATCATCATACATATACCAAATTAAATCTTCAATCATAGAATAATGAGCAATATCTTTACGAGGCTTTTCTTGTTCTCTTTCTATATTTAAAATACTTGTGTAATATTCTTTGTCTCTAAGAATTAAATTATGTAATGAATCACTATATTTAGAAGACCAATTTAGTGTTTCTTCACATAAATCTTTAGCACTCATTTTAGAAATAATAGTTTTAGAAATATTATCTAATTTTTCTAAATCATAATAAGCTCCATTAGAAGACATTTTACTAGGATTATATTCAAAATCTAAAAATGTTTTATCAGGATTCATAGTATGCCATTCTTCATAATTAGAATTAATAATTGTCATTAATGACTCAATCATAGCTTCTTTTGGATAACCAAGTTCAGAATAATATGACATAGTGGCTTCTGGATCTTTTCTCTTACTAATTTTTCTAATACTATTTCCTTCTTTTTTAATAATTAAAGGAGTATGTACATATTTAGGTAATTCATATCCAAATGTTTGAAATAATTCAACATGTTTAGGAACACTACTCAACCACTCTTCTCCTCTTACAACATGCGTTGTTCTCATTAAATGATCATCAACTAAATGAGCAAAATGATATGTTGGAAGTAAATTATCACTCTTCATAATAACAAAATCCTCATCATTTTCACTTAATTCTAAATCACCTTTAACTTCATCATGAAACTTAAATTTATGTTCAAAATCACCCATAGATTTAAATCTTATAACATAATTTTCTCCAGCTTTAATTCTATTAATTGCTTCTTCTGGTGTAATATTTCTACATTTAGCATATTTTCCATAATATCCAGTCCTTTGTTTCTTATGATCTTGCATAACTCTTAATTCTTCCAAAGTTTCTTTAGTACAAAAGCATGGATAAGCACGACCTATTTCAATTAAGTGTTTGATAAAAGTATGATAAATTTCTTTTCTTTCACTTTGAACATAAGGTCCATAATTACCAACTATCTTACCATCTAATTCATATTCATCAGGAACAAGATTATAATAATAAAGTGCATCTCTAATTAAATTAACAGCTTCACTCATCTCTCTTTTTTGATCAGTATCTTCTATTCTTAAATAAAATACTCCATTATTATTTTTAGCTAATAATACATCAATTATAGCTTGAAAAATACCACCAATATGAACATATCCAGTAGGACTAGGTGCAAATCTTGTAACAACTTGTCCATTTCTAGAAGGATACATATTTTCATAATCTTCTATAGTTTTATCGATATTAGGAAATATCAAATTTGCTAAATCTTTATTTGTCATAAAACACCTCTTAACATTTACAAATTATATAATATTTTATAAATAAAAACAAGACAAATTGTCTTGTTAACAAACTTTAATTACGACCATCACAAATACAACACTAACCACCGCAATTAAAGACATTAGAAAATAATCAGTCATTCTCATTTTCTTTTTCTTTTTAACTACTTCAGGTTCTTCATCAATAATAGTTTTTTCAAATATTGGTTCCATCTTAATTGTATTTAATAATTCTTCTTGTTTTCTAATTTGTTCATCTATATCAATAATTGCTGTTGTTTCAAATAAAACATCTTCATTCATATTGTCACTTCCTTATTTTACATATCTATCATAGCAAAAAAAAATAAAGAATACAATAATTTACATAAAAAAACTCAAGATTTCTTGAGTAATCTCTATACAAAAATATGGCGGAGACAGAGAGATTTGAACTCTCGCACCAGTTTCCCGATCTACACCCTTAGCAGGGGCGCCTCTTCAGCCTCTTGAGTATGTCTCCAAAGCACAAATTAATATTACATTATTATTTGTAATAAGTCAAGTTTTTTCTGTAAATAAAATGTTTTACATATATTAGAATATTAAAATATTTGATACAATTATAAAGAACGTTATGGAGGATATATATGAACGAAAATATTATTAATGAAGTTAGTAATGATATGAATATAAAAAGCACACAAGTAGAAAGTGTATTAAAATTACTTAGTGAAGGAAATACTATTCCATTCATTGCTAGATATAGAAAAGAAGCAACAGGTGCTTTAGATGAAGAACAAATAAGAAAAATAAATGAATATTATGAATATGAAGTAAATTTATTAAAAAGAAAAGAAGATGTAATTAGATTAATAGACGAAAAAGGTCTCTTAACAGATGAAATCAAAACAAATATAATGAATGCTAAAAAATTAGTAGAAGTTGAAGACATTTATGCACCATACAAAGAAAAGAAAAAAACAAAAGCAACTGAAGCAATCAAAAATGGTCTTGAACCATTAGCAAAAATTATCATGAGTTTCCCTACTACATTTAATATGGACAAAGTAAAAGAATTTTTAAATGATAATGTCAAAACTGAAGAAGACGCTATCACCGGAGCTAAATATATAATTGCCGAATGGATAAGTGATAATGCATACTATAGAAAATGGATAAGAAGTTATTTTTATAAAAATGGAATTATCACTTCAAAACTAAAAAAGAATGCAAATGATGAAAATAAAGTCTATGAAATGTATTATGACTATAGTGAAAATGTAAAATACATTAAACCTCATAGAGTACTAGCAATTAATAGAGGTGAAAACGAAAAAATATTATCAGTTAGCATAGAAGTAAATACAGAAGAAATATTAACCTATTTAGAAGCAAAAATAATCAAAAAAGATTCACCAGTTAAAGAATATGTTATCGATGCTATAAAAGATAGTTATAAACGCCTTATTGCCCCATCAATAGAAAGAGAAGTAAGAAGTGAATTAACACTTAATAGTGAAGACAAATCAATAGAAGTATTTAAAGAGAATTTAGAAAATTTATTATTAATCGCACCTATGAAAGAAAAAATAGTTTTAGGATTTGATCCAGCATTTAGAACAGGATGTAAATTAGCAGTAGTAGATTCTACATCAAAAGTATTAAATATTTCTGTTATTTATCCACATGAGCCTCATAATAAATGGGAAGAATCTAAAAAAATATTAAAAGATTTAATTGATAAATACAAAGTAGATATTGTAGCTATTGGAAATGGTACAGCATCAAGAGAAAGCGAAAAATTAGTAAGTGAAACAATTAAAGAATTAGGTCATTGTAAATATGCAATCGTATCAGAAGCAGGAGCAAGTGTTTATAGTGCAAGTCCTCTTGCTATAAGTGAATTTCCTGATTTAACAGTAGAAAAAAGAAGTGCAATATCAATTGCTAGAAGATTACAAGATCCACTAAATGAATTAGTAAAAATTGATCCTAAATCAATAGGAGTTGGGCAATATCAGCATGATGTATCACAAAAGAAACTATCTGAATCATTAGATTTCACAGTAAGTAAATGTGTTAATAATGTTGGTGTAAATATAAATACAGCTTCCCCTTCTATACTTAAATATATTTCTGGATTAACTAAAACTGCTATAGACAAAATAATTAAATATAGAGAAGAACATGGAAAAATAACATCACGTGAAGAAGTCAAAAAGAAAAAATTATTAAACGATAAAGCATTTGAACAATCAATAGGTTTCATGAGAGTTATAAATGGTGATAATCCATTAGATAAAACAAATATTCATATAGAAAGTTATGATAAAGCATTAAAATTATTAGAACATCTAAACTTCACTACTAATGATTTAGGTTCTAAAGAATTAATTGAATCATTAAATAATTTAAATATAAATGAAACATCAAAATTATTAGATATTGATTTATATACATTAGAAGATATTATAGAATCTTTAAAACAACCAAATAGAGATTATAGAGATGATTATGAAACACCACTACTAAAGAGTGATATATTATCAATAGATAATTTAAAAGTTGGTATGAAATTAGAAGGTACTGTAAGAAATGTAGTAGACTTTGGAGCATTTATTGATATTGGCCTTCATGGAGATGGATTAGTTCATATATCTAAAATAACTAATAAATATATTAAACATCCAAGTGAAGTATTAAGTGTAGGAGATATAGTTAGTTGTTACGTAATTGATATAAACAAAGAAAAAGAGAAAGTTTCACTCTCTCTTATAGATCCAAACAATTAAAAAACCTGATTTCTCAGGCTTTTTTTATTCTGTAATAACACTCATAGCTTTCTTCATTAACATATCATACTTAAATAATTCTTTAGTACCTATTTCTTTAATGAAATCTTCTTTAGTCATTTGATATTCTTTAGCTTGTTCTTCTAATGCAGTTTCAACTTCTTCATCACTTACTTCAAGTTTTTCTTTTTCAACAACAGCATCCATCATTAATCTATAACCAATTCTCTTATTAGCTTCATCTTTTAAAGTAGCCTTAAAGTCATTTAAATTAGTGTTACAATACTTTAAATAATCTTCTAATTTTAATCCTTGATAAGATAATTTTTCACTAAATTCACGAGTTAATCTATTAACTTCATCCTCAGTCATTTCTTCAGGTATTTCAAATTTTGCATCACTAACTACTTTATCTAAACATTTAAATAAATACTCATCTTCTTCTCTTTTAACTTTTTCAGCTAATAAGTTTTCTTTAATATATTTCTTTAAATCATCTAGTGATTCAACACCACCAACATTTAAGTCTTCAAAGAATTCTTTATTAAATTCAGGAAATACTCTTTCCTTAACTTCTTTAATTTCAACCTTAAATACAACTGGTTTTCCTTTTAATTCATCACTATGATAATTTTCTGGAAATGTTACTCTTACATCTTTTTTATCTCCAGTTTTTAATCCAACTAAAGCCTCTTCAAATCCAGGAATAAATGTATGTGAACCTATTTCTAAACTATAGTTTTCACCCTTTCCACCTTTAAACGGTGTGCCATTTAAGAAACCTTCAAAATCTATTACAGCAACCATACCTTCTTTGATTTTAGTTTTTGCATCTAAAGATTTAACTTCAACAAATTGTTCTTTTAAATGACCTAATTCATGTTCAATTTCTTCATCTGTTACTTCAGTTAATTCTTTTTTAACACCTAATTTTTTATATTTACCTAATTTAACTTCTGGAGTTGGTATTAAAGTAAATTCTATTTCAATTAAATCATTATTTATATTCTTAATATCAATTCCTGGAGTAGCAGCAGGTGTAATAGTTTTAGGATCACTTAATAATTTAGCATATAAGATATCTATAGCCATATTAATAGCATCCATATATAAAGTCTCAACCCCATGTTTTTTTACATATACATCATATGGAGCTTGACCTTTTCTAAACCCATCAATCTTTACATCTTTCTTTTTCTTATTATATGCTTCCTTCAAGCAATCTTTCCATTCTTTTCCCTCTAATTTTAAAGTATAACTTTCTTTCATAATTCCTCCCAATTTTTAAGTTATAAAAAAGGATATTACTATCCTATTGCTACAATTTTTACAGAATAAACACCATCAGGTGAAGATACTTCAACTGTGTCTCCAACTCTTTTACCCATTATAGCAGCAGCTATTGGGCTTTCGTTAGAAATTTTATTATTAAACGGATCGGCTTCTTGACTACCTACAATTTTATAACTTTCAGTATCATCATCATCTTCATATTGTAATTGTACTTCGCAACCAATACCTACTTTTCCATCACTTTCAGCTTTATCTATAACAGTTGCATGCTCTAAAGCATATTCAACTTCAACAATTCTCTTTTCCAAATTAGCTTGATCTTCTCTAGCTTGTTCATATTCTGAATTTTCAGATAAATCACCTAAAGCTCTAGCTTCTTTTAAAGTTTGAGTTACTTCTTTTCTTTTTTCAGTCTTTAGATAATGTAATTCATTTTCTAATTCTAAGTAACCTTCACTTGTTAAAAATATCTCCTTTTTTTTCATTTTTGCCACCTCTCTCGCGTACTCATAAGATAATACTATAAAATGCTCATTTTGTCAAGATATTATAACCCTTAAGATATCATTTGAACACACTTCAAATGGTACTTTAATTCTAACAATTTCTTGAGCATGACTAGCAGAATCTACTTTTTTTTGATCCTTATTTATAATATATTCAACTTTAAATTTTTTAGTGCTTGTATTTGGTCCAAATACCTCAATATAATCTCCCACACTAAACTTATTTCTTTGTTCAACAACTGCTTCCCCAGTTTCACTATCATAAGATAAAATAAGCCCCAAAAAATCTTGATTACTTATTTCTTGTCTACCATTAAAATATTGTCCTTCAACACCAACTTCGCCATTATAAAATTGTGCAATATTCTCACGATTAGATACCCTATTTAATACTTTTTTATAATATACAATATCTTCTTTTGCTAAACTTCCATCAATCTTTTTATCCATAATAGTTCTATATGCATTAGCAACAGTAGCTATATAATATAAACTCTTCATTCTTCCTTCTATTTTATATGATTCTATTCCTAAATCCATCATATTAGATAAATAATCAATCATATTTAAATCTTTAGAAGAAAAAGCATAATCATACGAAGTATCATTATCAAAAGTAAATCTACATACTTGACTACATCCACCTCTATTAGAATCTCTTAAAGTAACATAATTACTCATAACACATCTTCCACTATAAGAAGTACACATAGCTCCATGTATAAATACCTCAACCTCAGTATCAACATTTTCTTTAATACGTTTAATATCATCAAAAGAACATTCACGAGCCAAAACTACTCTATATGCTCCTAAATCTTTATAAAACTTTACTGCCTCTAAATTAGTAATAGACTTTTGAGTAGAAATAAAGAACTTAGTTTTTAATTTAAGACGTTTAATAGCCTCTATAACAGCCATATCACTAACAATAAAAGAATCAATCCCAATAGAATCTAAATCACTTAAATACTTATCTAAACCATCCAAATCCTCATTATGAAATATCATATTTATAGTAACAAATACCTTTTTACCTCTCTTATGAGCAAACTCTACACCTTCTCTAATCTCATCAAGAGAAAAATTATTAGCATTAGCCCTCAAACTATAATTTTGACCACCAATATAAACAGCATCAGCCCCATACATAATAGCAAACTTAAGTCTATTCAAATCCCCAGCAGGTAATAACAACTCATAATTCATTTCATATCACCTATCTTATACTTAATATCATTTTCTAAAAAATAATAATCACAATCAATCAAATCACATAATTTATTATTATCAATATTCTCTAAAATCATTCTTTCATTTAACTTATCAATATAACTAAAATCAACAATTTTATTTATTTTATTTAAATCACTTAAATATTTAGAAGCACAAAATATACTATTATACTTAACAACACTTCCATCTTCTTCATAAATATCAAGTTTTTTTTTAGATATTCCTTCATATAATAAATAATGATTATCTTTATGATTATTAATATTATAATTCTTATCAAAATTACTAACTAATTTTCTTCTAGAATACATAATATTATTTTTAGCTATATAGTAATAATATAAGTTTGATTCACTCTTATCAATAATTTCTTTAATCTCTTTAATAGTTAAATCATTATTAATAACTACATCTTTAATACCAATATCATATAAATAATTAACAGCTTTATAATTAGATAAAATATGATTTTCATATAAAACCAATCTATTCTTATCAATAATATCAGTAAGACCTATATCTTCAACTATAAATTTAATTTTATTATTAAATAGTTTATATAATTCTCTAAATTTTATAATATTATTATGCAAAAACTTATTCATAAGAACATATATTTCATAATTATTAGATAATTCATTTATTTCATTTATATCAAAATAAACTTCACATCCAATACTATAATCTTCTAAAGGTAAAACAAAAGAATTTAAGTTATATTTTTCATAATAACTTAAATCTTTTTTATTTGGTAAAATTATATATTTTTCTTTCTGCATATACCTAATCTATCACCTACTTCTATATATTCCACATCATATTCAGTATTATTATCTAAAAAATCTAAAAACTTTTCTATTTTACGAACCATTTGTCTTAAATTTCTACTTTTTATTTCACTGCTTTTTCCAACATACCCATGAAATTCTAAATTATCAATAATAATTATTCCTTTTTCACTTAAATTATTTTTATATTTATTAAAAAATCTCATATTTTGACTTTTAGCAGCATCTATTATAAGTAAATCATATTTACCTTCTATAACAGTATCAATAGCATCTCCAAATATTAATTCTATATTTTTAAGTCCACTTTTTTTAACATTAGATGATGCTATTTTATATCTCTCTTCATCTCTTTCAATACTAGTTATCTTTTTAACTCCAGAAATAGATGCAAAACAAATCGTTGAATATGCAATTGCAGTGCCTATTTCGAGTATAGATTCAATATTATTTTCTTTTATGATGTTTTGTATTGCATCAATACTATCTTCACTCATAATAGGTACATTATTTTCTTTTCCATATTCTTCTATTTCTAATATTAATTGTACTCTATCCATAATCCTTCTCTTTTCAATTTATTAACAGTGTTAACATGAGCACTATCTGTTTCATTAAAGTATGTTTTTCCATTTTTATCAGCAACAAAATAATAATATTTATGCTTAGTAGGATTAATAGTAGCAATTATTGATTCAATACCGGGATTACATATAGGTCCAACAGGTAATTTACCAGCCATACATGTACTTCTAGTATTATAGCTATTACAAGAACTTAATTCACTTTGCTTTAAATCTCTACTAAAATCATCTATCTTTTCAGCATAATAAGTAGTAACATCACTACCTAAACTCCATCCGTCATTAAGCCTATTATAAAACACTCCAGCAACACCACTTCTGTCACCAGCATTACCTGCTTCTTGTTCAACAATTGAAGCAAGAGTTAACATCTCATGAAATGAATACTTACTACTTTCAATATCACTTTTATATTGTTCAAGTTTATTTTCCATATTATCAAGCATTTTTCTAAATATATCATCTACATCAGCAGAAGCATAAAATTCATATGTATCTGGAAATAAATAACCTTCTAATGAATAATAAATATTTTTATTTTTTATTTCATCACTTAAAAACCAATATTCACTAATTAATTCATCTAAATATTTTTCATTACTTAATTTTTTTAATATTTCTTCTTCACTAATCTCAAAATTATCAGTTATAGTTTTAATAATATATCTCATATTTTTTCCTTCAAGAAATGTTACTCTTTTTGTTGTAGCAAGAGATACACTACCTTTTTCTAAAGTATTCACTAATTCCTCTAAATCATAATTAGTCTTAAGAATATAATCACCAAATTCTAAATCTTTAGGTGAATTTAACTTAATATATATTTTATAAGCTATTTCAGACTTAATTAAATCATTTTCTTTTAATATAGCACTAATACTATTATAAGTACTGCCTTCACTAACATATATATTAACACTTTCACTCTTACTACTAGGTGCACCTATCAAATAAAAATAAGCACCTATCATACATCCAACTAATATAATAATTAATAATATTATAAATAATAAAAACTTTTTAATATTAAATACTTTCTTTTTCATCCTTTTTTCCTTCTAATGAGTTTAATATCTTTTCTATAAATTCAAATTCTTCTTTCATTTCTACTGGCTTAAACTTTGTCATATTTCCTTTATCACTTAAAATATATGTAGATGCAAAACACCTTACATTCCCATCACTATTTTTATGTTCATCAGTATATATAACATAATTTACATCATTTGTAGTATCTTCTATATTTAAAAGAATTCGATATTCTTTTTTATTACCCTTCTTATCCTTTAAAGTTAGATAATTATCTTTCATTTTTACTCCTGTCTAAATAACCTTGCAATATAATAGTCGCAGCTACTTTATCAATGACTTTTTTTCTATTTTTTCTTTTTTCATCGTTACTAATAAGCATTCTCTCAGCTTCAACAGTAGATAATCTTTCATCTTGCATAATGACTTCTTTATTAAATTTTTCCTCTAGTATTTTTTTAAATTCAAATGTAATTTCACTTCTTTTAGAAATACTTCCATCTAAATTAAGAGGATTACCCAAGACAAAAGAATCAACTTTTCTTGATTCCACTATTTTACTTAATTTATCTAACAATTCATCATAATCATTATATCTAAGCACTTCCAGAGAAGTTGCTATAGTAGATGTTCTATCACTAATTGAAAGTCCTAAAGTTTTACTTCCTAAATCTAATCCTAAATATATCATTTATTTATAAAATCTACTAGCATTACTTCTAGTATATCTTCCCTTTTAAATTCAAGAATTCTATTTCTACATTCTTTATAACTAGAAATATATCCAGGATCTCCACTAATTAAATAAGCAACTATTTGTTTAATAGCTTCATATCCTCTTTCCTCTAAATCTTCAATTATAGAAATTAAAGCACTTCTAGTTTTTTCATCAATAATTCTTTTAGTATCAACAACAGTAGTTTTATCATTCATAAAATCATCCACTTCCTTACAACATATTTTATCAAATTATTAATTATTTCACAATATCATACATAATAAAAATCTATTAAAC
>CAZBAZ010000035.1:0-11793 GCA_964490375.1 uncultured Clostridium sp. | reverse complement strand
CTTTCATATATTTATTTGCAATTGCTTTTCCATCTTCAAATGTACTTGTAGCATTTACTATAAGTGGTAAAAGTAACAATAAAAATAATATTAACTTTATATTCTTTTTCATATAATCACCTATCATAAATATTATAGCATAACAAAAAAAGTAATCAAAGTATTATTCTTTAATTACTTCACTAATTTTATCTTTATATGCTAAATATATCGGAATTTCTGAATTTATTATTTGTCTATTTGTATTATATGCTAAATCATATGTATTATCGTGATCACTTATATGCATCAATATAATTGCTTTTGTATTTTCACCGACAAATTTAGATAAATAATTTGCACATTCTTCATTAGATAAATGTCCTTCATCGCCTATATTTCTAATTTTAGTCCACTCATCTTTACTACCATTCATTTCCATTTCAACATCATGATTACTTTCAAGCAAATAATAATTTTTATTTAAAAGTCTATTATAATATTTATAATGTATCATACCTGTATCAGTCATATAAACTATAGACACATTATTATTTTCAAATACATATCCATATCCTTTTTTATCATGAGAAATAGGTATTTTAGTAATTCTAATTCCCATTATTTCACTTAAATTATCAATAAATTCATAATTTTTTATTAAATCTTTTTTAGCATATTCATTAAATGTTTCTTCACCAATATATATTTTAGTATTATATACTCTATTAAATGAATGAATGCTTTTAACGTGATCATTATGAGCATGTGTCACTATAATAAAGTCTAATCTATCAGGTTCTTCACCTATATCATATAATTTGTTTTTAATATCATTAAATCCAAGTCCAGCATCAACTAGAAATCTTACTCCATTAAGTTCTATAAAAGTACAATTTCCACTACTACTACTTGAAAGTACTACAATTTTCATTTTACTGCACCTCGAAATCAAACAAACTTAATTGAGAACTTTCACTCATTCCTTTAAACAATCCCATTGCTCTCATTTTATCTATCAAAGTTTGAGATACTTTACATCTATTTTGAAAATCTTCTACACTAATAAAAGGTTTTTTACTTGCTTCTGCTTCAATGTTTTTAGCAACAACTTCACCAAGCCCATCAATAGTTATAAATGGAGGTATAAGTGTATTATCATCTTCTACAGTAAATATCATTCCTTTAGACTTATATAAATCAAATGGAGCTATTTTTATTTTTCTAGCAGCCATCTCAAGAGCAACATTTAAACATTCTTGTACACCACTCTCTTTATTAGTAGCATCATATCCTTTATTCTTAATTTCAAGTATTCTTTCCTTAATAGCATCATATCCCTTAATCATTGCTTCTATATCAAAATCAGTTGCTTTTGTAGAAAACCATGAAGCATAAAAATATGCAGGCATGTGTACTTTATACCATGCTATTCTAAATGCACTAGTAACATATGCTGCTGCATGTGCTTTAGGAAACATGTATTTTATTTTTTGACAAGAATCAATAAACCATTCTTCAATACCAGCTTCTTCCATAGTTTCAACATGAGTTTTCCATGTTTCAGGATCTTTACTAGCTTTTCCTTTACGAACAAATTCCATTATTTTAAATGCTTTAATTGGTTTAACACCATGATACATCAAGTAAACCATAATATCATCACGACATCCAATTACATCTTTAAATGGAACCCTAATATTTCCATCTTTATCAGGAGTACATAAATCTCTTGCATTACCAAGCCATACATCAGTACCATGACTTAAACCAGATATTTTAACAAGTTCAGCAAAAGTAGTTGGTTTAGTTTCAGCAACCATTCCAATCGTAAATGGAGTTCCAAATTCTGGAATACCAAGTGTACCAGTAGGACACATGATTTGTTCATTAGTAACCCCTAAAACCTCTGTACTTGTAAATATACTCATAGTATCTTTATCATCAAGTGGCACATCTAAAACATTAGTCTTACTTTGATCTTGTATTTGTCTTAATTGAGTTGGGTCAGAATGACCTAAAATATCAAGTTTTAATAAGTTATCTTCTAAAGAATGATAATCAAAGTGAGTAGTTCTCCAAGCAGAAGTAGGATCTTCAGCAGGAAATTGATATGGTGTAAAGTCAGAAACAGTCATATAATCAGGTACAACTACTATTCCACCTGGATGCTGTCCAGTAGTTCTTTTTACACCTGTACATCCTTTAGCAAGCCTTTCAATCTCACAACTTCTCTTATCAAATATCCCCTTATCTTCAAAATAACCTTTAACAAATCCATAAGCAGTTTTATCAGCAACAGTGCCAATAGTTCCCGCCCTATAAACATTATCAACTCCAAATAATACTTTTGTATATTCATGAGCACTTGCTTGATTTAAATCAGAAAAGTTAAGGTCGATATCTGGAACTTTATCAGCATTAAATCCTAAGAATGTTGCAAATGGCATATCTTGACCATCTTTTTTTAGTTTATGACCACATTTTGGACATAATTTATCAGGTAAATCAAATCCACTTGAATATGTAACACCTAGCGATTTTCCTTCTTCATCTTCAAATATACTATGTTGACAGTTTTCACATCTATAATGAGCTGGAAGTGGATTAACTTCAGTAATACCCATCATAGTAGCAACAAAACTACTACCAACACTACCTCTTGAACCAACTAAATATCCATCATCATTTGAGTGTTTAACAAGTCTTTGAGCAATTAAATATATTGGATCAAATCCTCCACCAATAATACCTCCAAGAGTCTTTTTAACCTTTTTAGCAAGACTCTTTTCATCCATCTCGCCATCTTCTGTAACATTCCAATTATCTTTTACATAACCACCTATTATTTCTTTAACTTTATCATATCCATCTAATATAGTTTCATGTAAATGATTAAATGTTTGATTTTCTAAATCTTCATCACTAATATCTGGATTTTCACTCTTTAATTTTTGATTCCAATAAGTATAAATAATATCTCCATATAATTCTTTAGAAATTCTTTCTTCAATATTATGTGGAAGAGGGTCTCCATACCAGCTCTTTGCTTTATCATAAACTAAATCAGTAACAACTCTAGGACAATCTAAATAACTTTTTCCATCATCAGCTTTAACTCTTGGACTAAATGGAATACCTTTAGTATCCATTATAACTTCAAAAAATTCAACCATATCACATATTTTATTAGTATTCTCTACTACTATTCTATATGCAGTTTCTGAATCTAAAAAATCAAAATCACTAAGCATTTCATTAGTGGTTCTAAAATGTTGTGAAGGAATATTTTTAATATCACTTTTAGCAAGTGGATGTCTTCCTCCACCAGGAACTTTTTGATTAATAATTATTTCTCTATAAATTTTATCTTCACGAGTAAAATGATGTACATCTCCAGTTGCAACTATAATCTTACCAGCATCTTCTACTGCCTCAACTATTTTTTTAATATGATTTTTAAGTTCAAATACACTTCCAAAGTCCCCAGTTTGAATTAAATGATCATACACTTCAGGAGGCTGTACTTCAACATAATCATAAAAATTAATTATATTAGTTAATTCTTCTCCGTCTTTATTTCTAGCTTCTATAAATACCTCAGACTCATAACAGCCACTTCCAATTAATATTCCTTCTCTTAGTTCATTTAATTTACTTCTTAATATTCTTGGAGTTTTATATAAGTATGTAGTATTAGCAAGAGAAATAATTTTAAATAAATTTTTAAGCCCAGTTCTATTTAAAGCAATAGCATTAAAATGATATGTTCTACCAAACTTATGTATTTCTTCTTTACTGATAAGTTTTTCTAAATCACTTATTTTTTCATAATTTAATCTATCTAATCTTTTAAGCATTTTGTCAAATACAAGAGCAGTCCCTTCAGCATCATAATCAGCTCTATGATGACTCTCTTCATCAAATGGAATATTATATCTTTTAACTAACGCAGATAAACTATGTCTTGCAAAACCTTGATCAATTGCTCTAGATAATTCTAATGTATCAATTACAGTATTAGTTAACTCTTCTAAACCATATTTTTTTATAGACATTTCTAAAAAATTAATATCAAATTTAGCATTATGAGCAACTAAAGGATCATTACCTATCCAATTTAAAAATCTTTTAGTGACATTTTCTTCATTATCACAATCTTTAACCATTTCATCACTAATTTCAGTTAATTCAGTTATTCTATCTGGAATATGTCTAAAAGGATTAATTAATTCATCAAATCTATCTATTATTACTCCTTCTTTAATTTTAACTGCCCCAATTTCAATCATTTGATCACCAGAAGCAGCATTAAAACCAGTTGTTTCAGTATCAAAAACAACATATTCACTTGACATTAATGCTTCATCTGTTGGTCTAATAACTATATTAACCATATCTTCAACAAGAGTTAATTCTGTTCCAAATAAACCTTTAAATTTCTTATTTGGATCCTCTTGTTTTTTATTGTATCCATTTATTATTTGATATGCAATTGGAAATGCTTGACAACCATTATGATCAGTAATAGCAACTCCTTTATATCCCATATCAATACATTTGCTTACTAATTCACAAGTATGTTTTCCTAAATCAAGTTTAGTGATTCCATCCATTTGACTCATCATAGTATGAGCATGCAACTCTACTCTTTTAACTTGAGCATCATCAACCATTTGAATTTCTTTTCTATCAAAATTTTCTACATCATTAATACCATACTCATAATCATTACTTCTTGTATTAAATTTAACATTACCTCTAAATTTATACCATTTCCCCTCTTTAACATTAGAAAGTAAATAATTAAACTCATCTACTTCTTTAGTAAATAAATTAGACATAATACTATCAGTATAATCAGTTATTTTAAGAGTAATAATATACCATCCACTTGGAGTACTTTTAGATTCAACACCAAATACTTTTCCAACAATTACAACATTATTTTGATTAGTAACAAGATTTTTAATTTGAGAAACTTCAGTTGCAACTATACTTTTTCCTTTAATAACTTTCTTAGTCTCGATTTTTGCTTCTTCTTTTTTAGTTTCAACTAGTAATTCTTGTTTAAATCTTTCATGTTCAGCTTCATCAATAATAGCATTAACATCAACATTTTCAAATCCCATATCAGTTAAAAATATAATAATTTTTTCTTTTAAAGATTTAATTTTATTACTTTCAACACTATTCAAAACAGAAATATTAATAATATTATCATTAAAAGTTATTTTATCTCTATCAATACATTCTAACATTGGACACTTCTTAACCAAAATATCAAAATAATAATTAAAATAATCACTAAAAAAAGATTCACTACCATTAATAGTAAATTTATATCTAACAGAGGATGCTCCATCTAAATTAAGTCCTTTAACACACAATTCATTAAAAACATTTATTGGAACTTCTGTATCTAAATTGATTAATAAAGTCATTCTATTTAATTCTTTATTAAGCCTAACATCCATTACTTTAGCATTAGTAAAGTATTCTTCATATTCTTTATTAAAATCAATCGCATTAAAAAATCTTTCAAGTTTATTATCTTTCATTACTTCACCATAAATCAATTATACAAGCATTAAAAAAATATATCAAGAAATTATTCTATTTTATTTTTTCTTTCATTTTATCATATTGATAATACATTTTTTGTATAGAATTTTCTAAAAAATAATAATGAAAAATATAAAAGATAAATACAATCATCATAAGTAAAAATGCATATACAAATAAAGAATTTAATAAAGTTAATATTAAAAATAATATAGCAAAAAGTCCACTAAACATTGTTACTATCAAATGAACTAATCTTTCATGAGAAAAAAAATTGATTTTATTTAAATGATTTTCTATATCACTAATAGTAATTTTTTTATTTAATAAGTTATCAGTTTCTTTTAAATAATTATTTATATATTTTTTCATAGTTAACTCACCTATACATATAATATCAAAAAAACAACTAAATTTATAGTTTAAAAACATATTTTTTGCTATAATAAATTTGGTGAGAAAAATGATTTTAAGTTTATGTTCAGATGGAAATATACTAAAAATAATAAGATATATTAAAATAATAATAAATACTATATTTGTAATTGTACCTATTTTATTTCTTGTAACTGCTTCAATTAGTTATTTAAAAGCAGTTACTGAATCTGATAGAGATGCTCTAACAAAAGCAAATAAAGCAATGGTATCAAAAGTCATCGCAGCAATAATTATATTTTTTATTCCATCTTTAACAAAAATAATAGTTACATTAGCAAGTACAGATGAAAGTGATTATATAAGTTGTATTGAAAATGCTACTCCTGATGGAATAAATGAAGCATATATAAGTAATGCAGGTGATGCGGTTAAAGAAGTTAAAACAAGTTATGATATAAATGACTACAATAAAGCTAAAGAAGCAATAAGAAATGTAGAAGATGAAGCCGAAAAAAATGCTTTAAATGAAGAATTAGATAAAACTAAAGAAATAATAGAATTAAAACAAGATATTCAAAATTTAAAAAATAATTATTCAGAATCAAAATACAATAAATATTTAAATGAAGTAAATAATCTAGAAGAAAGTAATATTAAAAATGAACTATTAAATTTACTCAGTGAAATTAAAAATGCAAACTAATAATTAAAATACTTAATATGATGTACATACTAAGTATTTTTTAATGAAAAAAGATTGACTTTTAAATCAATCTTAATATAATTTTGCTCCTACAGGAATATCATTATCTACTATAAGAAGATGTAGGTTTTCTTTTTCACCATCCATACATACAGCAGAAATTAACATACCACATGAATCTATTCCCATCATTTTTTTAGGAGGTAAATTTAATATAGCAACTACATTTAAACCAACTAATTCTTCAGGATTATAATATTCATGTATACCACTTAAAATAATTCTTTCATTTCCAGAGCCATCATCCAAAGTAAACTTTAACAATTTTTTACTCTTAGCAACCTCTTCACATTTAATAATTCTAACAACTCTATAATCAGACTTACTAAATGTTTCAAAATCTATCATATCTTCAAATAATGGTTCAATTTTAATATTTGAAAAATCTAATTTTTTAGGTTCGTTAACAACTTTAACTTCATTTTTATTAGAATCAATAGATTTCATTTGTGGGAATAAAACTACATCTCTAATAGATGGTTGATTAAACATAATCATCATTAATCTATCAATTCCAAATCCTAAACCAGATATTGGAGGCATTCCAGTTTCCATTGCACCTAAGAATCCTTCATCCATATCCATAGTTTCATCATCACCTTGTGCTTTAGCTTTTAATTGTTCTTCAAAAGCTTCTCTTTGTGTGATTGGATTAACAAGTTCAGAAAAAGCCTTACATAATTCTGTACCAGCAGCAACTACTTGAAACATATCTACTCTTCTATTATCTTCATCATTTCTACGAGCAAGTGGAATTAATACAGCAGGATAATTATAAATAATAGTAGGTTCATAAATATCTGCTCTTATCTTTTTCTTATAAACAAAATCTATTATTTGACTTAAAGACTTATAATCATTTAACTCTTCATAGCTAAATAATCCTTTATCAACTATAACTTTCTTTAATTCTTCTGGCTCTTCAATACTTAAAAAATCACATCCAAGAATTTCTTCCATAGTAGTAGCATAATCAATTCTTGGCCAAGTTTCTTTTCCAAAATCTAATGTCTTACCTTGATATTCAATAGTAGTAGTACCAACTATTTCAGTAAGTAAATTTTTAATAAAGTTTTTATAAAAAACAATTGTATCTTCAAAATTCCAATAAGCAACATACCATTCAACTTGAGTAAATTCTTGTAAATGTTCTGTATCCATACCTTCATTTCTAAAACACTTTGCAAGTTCATAAACTCTATCAAAACCGCCAGCAATACATTGCTTTAAATAAGTTTCTGGAGCAATTCTCAAATTACAATCCATATCAAGAGCATTATGATGAGTAAAGAAAGGTTTAGCACTAGCTCCACAAACAGCATTTTGCAATATTGGAGTTTCAACCTCTAAAAAACCATTTTCTCCTAAATATCTATGAATAAAAGCATATAACTTACTTCTTCCTAAAAATACACGTCTACTCTCTTCATTAATAATTAAATCAGTTGGTCTATTTCTATATTTAAGTTCAACATCAGTTAAACCATGAAATTTCTCTGGAAGAGGTTTTAAAGCTTTACCTAAAAATTCAAAACTATGCACTCTTAAAGTTTTTTCACCAGTTTGAGTAGTAAATATTTCTCCTCTAGCACCAATAAAATCTCCTGTATCAAATAGTTTCTTAAAGAAATCATATCTTTCTTCACCTACAGTATCAAACTTAACTTCTAACTGCATATCAGCTTCTAAATCACGAATTCTAACAAAACTTAACTTGCCCATCTTTCTCATAAATATAATTCTACCTGCTATATTTACATCAGTTGTACCATCTTCTAAGTTTCTTGCTTCTTTTAAAGTATGAGTTCTATCAAACTTATCTGGATAAGGATTACAATAATTTCTTATTTCTTCTAACTTATCTCTTCTAACTTGTTCTTGCTCACTTAACTGTTTTTCCATTTTTTATTCTCCTTTATTTTCTTGACATTTTTTTAATATTTTTATTTCTTATATAATTCATAAAATCATCTAAAAATTCATAATATTCATCTTGTCCATATACATCATACATATCACTAACAACATCTAAAGCACTTTCACCTAAAGTTCCAACTACTTGATGCTGAATAGAATCAAGTTTAATCATTACAGAATTAGAAAGCAAATATTCCATATATTTATTAGCTTTTATTTTACTTCTAATATCACCATAATCACACTTTTTATTTCCTTCATAATTATCATAAAAGAAATCTATTTGGCTACATGAATGATTGATTTTAATATAAAATTTAATTTTTTTATTAATTTCATCTAAAATGTTCCCATCAAGAGAAACTATTTCACTTACTCCCATATATTTAGGAATGCTTACACTTTCTACTTCATTATTTCTACTTAAATCAGTGATATATAACTTATCAAATGGTGTTACATCACTTATATCTATTTTTTTCATTTAAATTCCCCCTTACATTTTTAATGAAAATCCAAGTTCATAATTATTTATATAATTAATAAATTTATCTAAATAAACAAAATTTATATTTGGATTTTCCTTTCTTACTTTTTCATATATTTTTACTATTATAGGTAAAATATTATCATCATTATTATCAACAACAAGTTTTATATTTATTGATTTTATATTAAATTCTTCATCTATCTTTAATAAAACACAAGTTTTTAAACATGAAATTAAATAATTATATGTATCAAATAAGATTTCTCTTTCATTAATTTGATTATTTTTATAAAGACTTCTATATTCCTCAATTATTTTTAAATATTCGCCTGATTTAAATCCTCCCTTTTTAAGTAAGAATTTATCCATTCCAATATCAAATGATATAGTTTTTATTTGTTGATCTAATAAATATAATAATTCATTAATAGAACTTGCAGTAATTTCTTTAGAACTAATATTATTTAAAGAAAATGCATTTTCTAATTTCTTTTTATCACAAACATATAAACTATCATTATCATTAATTTTACTAATATCAATCGTATCCATAAATCATCCCCCTAATTTAATATCAATCTCTAATTTTAATATGTGTCTCTCTTAATTGTTTTTCAAATACTTCATTAGGGCAACCCATTAATGCATCACTACCATTAGCAGCCATTGGGAAAGCAACCATTTCACGTATATTATCTTCATCTTTTAATAACATAAGTATTCTATCAATACCAGGAGCCATTCCAGCATGAGGTGGAGCTCCAAATTGAAATGCTTGATATAAAGAAGGAAATTTACTTTCAACTACTTTTTCATCATATCCAGCTATTTCAAAAGCTTTCTTTAACATAGTAGGATTATAGTTTCTTTCTCCTCCACTAGCCATTTCAAGACCATTACATACAAAGTCATATTGACATGCTACAATATCTCCAGGATTCATATTTAATAGAGAATCCATTCCACCATTAGGCATACTAAATGGATTGTGTGTAAAATCCCATTTATTATCTTCTTCATTCCATTCATAAAAAGGAAAATCACAAATAATACAAAATTCATATCTACTCTTATCAACTAGATTTAATTCATTTGCTATTCTAAGTCTTAAACCACCACATAATTTATCAAACTTTTCACTCTTTTGACCACATACAATAAATAAAACATTACCACTTTTTAATTCAAATTTTTCTTTTAAACTATTTATTTCATCTTCACTAAATAGTTTATACATTGAACCAGTTATTTCATCATTTTCATTTACTTTAACAAATCCAAGTGAAGAAGCACCTAGTCCTTTATATTCTTCTTCAAGTTTTTTATACCAAGAATTAGATTTATCAGAACTTTCTACTTTCATAGCTTTAACTTCTTTATCTTTAAATACAACACTTTCATTTTTTTCTAATAAAGATGTAATATTTTCAATAACAAATGGTATTCTTAAATCAGGTTTATCGCTACCATATTTTTCCATTGCTTCCTTATATGGAATTCTTCTAAATGGTATTGGAGAAACTTCTTTATTTCCAAACTTCTTAAATACATCATAAAATACTCTTTGTCCTACCTCAAATACGTCTTCTTGAGTAGCAAAACTCATTTCAAAATCTAATTGATAAAAATCACCATAAAGTCTATCACTTCTAGGATCTTCATCTCTAAAACAAGGTGCTATTTGAAAATATCTATCAAATCCACTACACATTAATAGTTGTTTAAATATTTGTGGTGCTTGAGGTAATGCATAAAATTTACCTTTAAATTTTCTACTAGGAATAATAAAATCACGAGCTCCTTCTGGACTACTAGCAGTTAAAATAGGAGTTTGTATTTCAGTAAATTTCATATCTTTCATAGTAGCTCTGATAAAATCTAATACATTTGTTCTAAATACAATACCATCATGAACTTCTTTATTTCTTAAATCTAAATATCTATATTTAAGTCTAGTTTCTTCACTACTTGTCTTAGAAGATTTAATTTCAAATGGTAATGTTTTATAAACATCCCCTAGTACTTCCAATGTTTTAATTTCAACTTCAATTTCACCAGTTTTCATATTCTTATTAATCATATCATCAGTTCTCTTTTTAACAAGACCTGTCATAGTAATAGTACTTTCACGATTTAATTTAGAATATTTAACATCATCTGTTATTAATTGAACTAATCCAGTTTCATCTCTTAAAGTAATAAAAACTAAACTACCTAAATTTCTAACATCTTGTACCCAACCAGCTAATCTCAATTCCTTTCCAACATATTTACTTGTTACATCAGCACAATGAACATCTCTGTACTTATTGGCCATAATAATCACCTTCCTATAAATAAAAAAAATCTATCCGTAAGCGCGTAAATAATTACACTGTACCATCTTACTTTATAGATTTTTAATTCTACCTTTATTTCTTTAACGCAGAAATACGATTAAGCTCCAAGATTTGTCACATTTTCTTTTTTCGCTATTTATCTATTATTAGTTTACACCACGCACTAACTCTCTATAAAGGAAAATAAATAACTACTCTTCTCTTCATCACTTATGAGAAGATTATAGTATTTTATTTAGAATTTGTCAATTATTTTTTATACCTCATAACCAATTCTTTATTCTAAAATGAAACTGGAATTATTTAGGAGAGGTGGTTTACACTCAAAAATAAAAAAGTTTACATAGAAAAAGTTCAAGTAA
>CAZBAZ010000034.1:0-13018 GCA_964490375.1 uncultured Clostridium sp. | reverse complement strand
ATGCCCATTTTTAATATGTTTTACTTTTTTTAAAAATATGAACTTTCCTATAAGAAAATAAAATAACAAATGTTACTTTATTTTTTCTAATAATTTTTCTTTAGCTTCTACTGGATTTGCTTTACCTTTAGATTTTTTCATAACTTGTCCAACTAAATAATCTAACATATTAGTTCTTCCATTATGATAATCTATAATAGCTTTTTCATTTTCATTTACTACTTCAAGTACTAAAGACTCAATTAAATTACTATCTTCAAGAACACCCATATCATATTTTTTAACTATCTCATTAGGTGTTAATTTTTCTTCTAACATATGAGTAAATACTTCTTTACCTTGATTATTAGTAATTTTTTTATCATTAATTAATTTAATTAATTCACTTAACATTTCAGGTGTAATAAATAAATCTTCAATAGTATTTTCTTCTGATTTATTAAGTTCACCCATTATTCTAGTAGTTATCCAATTACAAGCATTTTTAGCATCACTTCCAAGTTTAATACAAGAGTCAAAATAATCAGATATCTTTTTATTTTTAGTTAATACTCCTGCATCATAATCTGATAAACAATATTCATTTATATATTTTTGTTTTCTTTCATAAGCAAGAACAGGTATTTTACTTCTAATTTCATCTAATAATTCTTTAGTTATTTTGTATTTAGGAATATTAGGTTCAGTAAAATACTTATAATCTATAGCATCAGCCTTACTTCTCATATGAATAGTAGTGCCACTTTCATCATCCCATCTTCTTGTTTCTTGAACTACTTCATCATATCTTCCAGCATCTTTTAACTCACTTTGTCTCTTTATTTCATAATTAATAGTTTTTCTAATAGCATCAAAACTATTAACATTCTTAACTTCAACTTTAGTACCAAATTCAGTATCATTTTCATCCATAATTGATACATTAACATCTGCTCTAATTTGTCCTTTTTTAGTATCACATTCAGAAATATCAGTATATTCATATATACTTTTAATATGTTCTAAAAATGCAAGAGCTTCATCTGCACTATGAAGACAAGGTTCAGTAACTAATTCTAATAATGGAACACCTGCTCTATTATAATCAATTGTTGAAGTATTATAATAGTGATCTAGTGAAGCAGCATCTTCTTCTAAATGAATATCATGAATTAGCACTTCTTTTTTAGTACCATTAACATCTATTTCAATTTTTCCATTTACACCAACCGGATTAAAAAATTGAGTTAATTGATATCCCTTAGGTAAATCTGGATAATAATAATTTTTTCTATCAAACTCCATATATTCAGGTTGACGACAATTTAATATCATAGACATCATCAACGCTTTTTTAACACATGTTTTATTTACAACAGGAAGAGTTCCAGGAAATGCCATATCTATAGGAGCAACATTTTCATTTGATACTTTTGAAAAACTATTTTTTGCATTAGAGAATACTTTTGTATTAGATTTCATCTCACAATGAAATTCTAATCCTATAACTGCTTTATATGCCATTATTCTACCTCCTTTGCAAGTTGATTTTTATATTCCATATTACTTTCTAAAGCATATGCAATATTTAATACGTTAACATCATCCTTAACTTTACCAGTTATATTTACTCCAACAGGTAAATTACTTGCAAAACCATTAGGTATTGTTATTGATGGGAAACCGCCAAAATTACCTATTTGTAAATGTTCTTCTAAAATATTATTTGAAGAAGATAAAGCATTTTTACTACCTTCAATAAACTTAGCAGGTCCGCTTCCAACAGGAAGAATTAATCCATCATATTCTTTAAATAATTCATCCATCTTATCAACAATTAATCTTCTAACACGTTTTGCATTTATAAAATATTTTTCTTGATTTTCTCTTTGTAATACATAAGAACCAATTACAAATCTTCTCTTAATAAGTGGTGAAAATCCTTTAGTTCTGTGATCTTTCATCATTTCCATTGGACTTTCCCCATTACCTCTAGGACCAAATATTATACCAGTCAAGTTAGACATATTACTTGTTGCTTCAGCACAAGAAATAACTACATAAACACTAGCAACAGCATTTAATAATGCCTTATCTATACTAACACCAGTAACACTCATTCCTAAATCTTTACATAATTTAATAGTCTTATTAAAATTTTCTAAATGGTTCTTTAATTCTTCACTAGGATTTTCATAATTATCAATATCAACAATCTCTTTAATATAGAATAGTTTTTTACCTTTAACATCTTTATTAAGACTTTTATATAATTCTATATCACTAGAATCCCAAGAAGTCATATCTTTAGAATCTATTCCTTTCATAGCATCTACTGCAATAGCAGCATCTTCTACACTTCTTGAAAGTACTCCAACTGTATCAAGAGAACAAGCAAATGGAAATAACCCATATCTTGAAATCATTCCATAAGTAGGTTTATATCCAACTATTCCACAATAAGCAGCAGGCTTACGAATTGAATCGCCTGTATCACTTCCAAGAGCAAAAGGATAGCATCCACATGCAACACTAGCAGCACTACCAGCAGAACTTCCTGCTGTCATTCTTTCATAACTCCATGGATTATGTACAACACCAGTATGTCCAGTTGTTCCAGTTCCGCCCATTCCAAGTTCATCCATTACAGTCTTAGCTACACCAACAGCACCTTTTTTCTTTAAATTTAATACAGCAGTAGCGTCAAAAAAAGGAACATAATCTTTTAATGTATTAGAACTTCCAGTAGATAAAATATCTTTAGTAGAAAAATTATCTTTAATACCAAATGGAATACCACTCACTAATTCATCAGTTACTTCCTGCTCTTTCGCATCATCTATAATAGTCACAAAAGCATTAGTTTTATCTTGAATACTATGACACTTTTCTAGTGATTCACTAACTAACTCTTTAGAAGTAGTTTTCTTATTTAATAAGTCTTCATGTAATTCTTTTATACTTTCAGTTATCATTATCCCACCACCTTTGGTACTTCTACTTCTCTACCTTCATATTGATCACAATTTCTAAGTAAATCTTCAATAGGAATTTCTTCACCAACTTCATCATCACATCTTAAGTCATCTATTACCATTTCAAATGGATAACTAAGTGGTTTAATATCTTTAATATTTGGTATTTGATTAATTAAATCCATATTTTTTTCTATTTCATCAAATTCTTCTTGAATATTAGTTCTTTCTTCTTCAGTTAAACCTATAAGTAATTTATCAGCATAATCATCTATCATTTCTTTTGTAAAATTACTCATTATTATTCCTCCTTCATTTAAAGTATAATTAATAATCACAATTATTAGGTGTTCTTGGATAAGGAATTACATCTCTAATATTTTCAATTCCAGTTAAATACATAATAAGTCTTTCAAATCCAAGACCAAATCCGGAATGATAACATCCACCAAATCTTCTTAAATTAGTATACCATTCTAATCCTTCAAATGGTATATTTAATTCTTTCATTCTTTTAATTAATTTATCATAATCATCTTCTCTTTGACTTCCACCCATAAGTTCTCCAGAACCTGGAACTTCTAAATCAACAGCAGCAACAGTTTCATTATCATCATTTAATTTCATATAGAATGCTTTAATATCCTTAGGCCAATTTGTAATAAATACTGGCCCATTAAAATATTCAGTGATATATCTTTCATGTTCTTTAGCAATATCTTCACCATATTCTGGTTCAAATTCCCATTTAACTTTTGCTTCTTTTAATAATGTAATTGCATCATGATGAGTTATTCTAACAAACTTAGAAGATAAAACTTTATTTAATTTTTCTTTTATTCCTTTTTCAACAAATTTATCAAAGAAATCCATTTCAAGAGGACACTTATCCATAACATATTTAATTATATATTTAAGCATTTCTTCTTCAATATTCATTATTCCATTTAAATCACAAAATGCAACCTCTGGTTCAATCATCCAAAATTCATTAGCATGAGTTTTAGTATTTGAGTTTTCACATCTCATTGTAGGACCAAATGTATATATTTTTTTATATGCCATAGCAAAAGTTTCACCATGAAGTTGACCAGATCCTGTAATATATACTTGTTTTCCAAACAAATCTTTTTTAAAGTCTACTTTTCCATCTTCACCTAAAGGAATATTATTCATATCAAGTGTAGTTAATTTAAACATTTGTCCACTACCTTCACAATCAGCTCCAGTAATTATTGGACTATGAAAATATATATAGTTATTACTTTGAAAATATTCATGAATTGCTTGAGCAGCAACACTTCTAACTCTAAAAACAGCATTAAATAAATTTGTTCTAGGTCTTAAATAAGCCATTTCTCTTAAATATTCTCTAGTATGTCTTTTAGGTTGAATAGGATAATCTTCAGGACTATCTCCTAAAACTTCAACATGAGATACTTTTATTTCATGACTTTGTCCACTACCCTCTGATTTAACAAGTTTTCCCTCTACTCTTAAAGCACTACCAACTCTAATATGACTAATCATATCAAAATCCTTTAAATCTTTTTCATAAACTAATTGTAAATTTTGAAAATAAGTTCCATCATTAAAATCAATGAATCCAAAATTAGATTGATTTCTATTATTACGAACCCATCCTTCTAATGTAACTGTAGTATTTTCTAAATCCTTAATATTTGCAAATAAATCTTTTACATCCATAAATTATTCCTCCCTAAAATAAAAAGGGATAGTACAAGGAGTGCTTATGCACGGTACCATCCCTTTGATTAACTTAATTCTTATAACGGTGTTAAACCGAAAATATCTACTCAATTTCGATATTTCACTCCGTGGTGTTATTCATATATATATCTTATTAGTTTCCACTAAACACTAACTTTCTATAAAGAATTTATATATTACTTCTCCACATCAAAGATTTATGAAACAATTATACTTTTATTGAAAGTATTTGTCAATATTAGATAATTCACTAATTGAAATATCAATTTGACTACCTTCTATCATATTTTTAAGAACTATTTTATTTTGATTAACTTCATCTTCTCCAATAATAATTGCATATTTAGTTTGAAGTTTATTAGCATATTTCATTTTTTGTTTAAAGCCTTTTTCAATATAGCAAACATTCACACTAATATTTTGTTTTCTAATTTCACTAGCAACCCTTCCAATATAGTTATAATTTTCACACATAGGTAAAATAATGACATCACTAGGACTAGTACTTTCACTTTTTAATAGTCCTTCTTCATTTAATTGATAAAACAATCTAGTTAGTCCAATAGAAATTCCAACACCAGGTAATTTCTTATCAGTATAGTACCCAGCTAAATTCTCATATCTTCCACCACTACATACACTACCTAAACCAGGATAATCTTTTAACTTAGTTTCATATACAGTACCAGTATAATAGTCAAGACCTCTTGCTATAGTTAAATTAATTTCAAAATTATCTTCATTTACATCTAATGCTCTAAGATTATTTATAACATCTTCTAATTCATTAATACCAATTTCAAATAAAGTAGATGATATATTTAATTCTTTTAATTCTTTTAATTTTTCTATCTTTTCATCATTAGTTCCATTAATAGATATAAAATTCATTATAGAATCTATTTTATTTGAATCTATATCTAATAAAGATAATTCTTCTCTAACTGCATTTTCACCTATTTTTTCTATCTTATCAATTATTCTTAAAATATCAGTTATTTTATTTTCTAAATCTAAAGAACTAAAAAAACCAGATAATATTTTTCTATTATTAATTTGAATTACAAAATCACCAAAATTCAGTTCTTTAAATATATCATAAATAATACTAGGTATTTCACTATCATATTTAATAGATAATTCCTCATCACCTATTACATCTATATCACATTGGTAAAACTCTCTAAATCTTCCTTTTTGAGGTCTCTCGCCACGAAAAACCTTTCCTATTTGATATCTTTTAAATGGAAAAGATAATTCATTATATCTTTTAGCTACATACTTAGCTAAAGGTACAGTTAAATCAAATCTCAAAGATAAATCATTTTCACCTTTATTAAATCTATAAATTTGCTTTTCAGTTTCACCACCTGCTTTAGCAAGTAATACATCACTTAATTCAATAATAGGCGTATCAAGTGGATAAAATCCATATTTTTCATAAGTATTTATAATTGTATTTTTAATTTTATTAAATAAAACTTGTTCACTTGGATATAACTCCATAAATCCAGGTAAAGTTCTTGGTTCAGTTTTCATATTATCACTCCTTAATTATTTTAACATTTTTTTTAGTTTAAAAAAAGATTATATGAATCACATATAATCTTAAAAAATACTTTACTTTATATGTAATTCATTTTAACAAACGAAAAAGTGTCCATTATGATGAACATGATTTAATTCAAAATGATTATTCATTTTATTAGCCATAAGACACCTCCAAAAAGTAAAATTATTATATAATAACTTAAATAATATGTCAAATTCTTAAAATTCTAGATTTTTCTATTTCATCAACAACATCATAAGGATAATCAAAAGAAGGATTAGCACCCATCTTTCTAGAATCACATAAATATCCAATTTCACGTACAAATTCACTATATTCTTCTAGTGAGCATTTACCATACATTTTCTCAAGAAAAATACTTTTAATAGATTCTAAAAAATAACAATATACACTTCTAATAGTACTAGATTCAGAATTTCTAATGTATCTTCCATCTAAATCTATAAGTTCTACATTAGAATTCTTATATAATATATTTCTAGACGTAAAATCAACATTATATATATCATTTTCTAATAACTCAATATTTTTATCAATAGCGCTTCTTATATTAGAAAATATTAAATTAAATTCTTCTAAATGTAAATCTAAAAAAGAACTATATCCTTCAAAAAAATCATATATAACACCCAAACAAATATCATTATATATTACTATTCCCTTAGGTAACTTTGTTTTACTAATATATTTTTGTTTATCACAAAGCATTTCAATTTGTCTTGGATCAACATTCATTTTAAAACCATACTTTAAATTATATAAAAAATTAGCATCAAATTTATATAATTCATCTCCAACACGAAAAAGATAATGATTTAAATTTTTTGGATCACAAAAATATTTATTTTTTTCTTTAGTTAATTCTTTAAATTTTTTATCACTTAATATAACTTTTTTCAATACGTTCTCCTTGAATCAATTATATCAAAAAAAGTGTAAATTAATTACACTTTTATGAAACTTTTTCAAATTGACTATTATATAGTTCACTATAAAAGCCATTTTCTTTCATTAGTTCTTCATGATTTCCTTGTTCAATAATATTACCATCTTTCATAACTAATATTAAATCAGCATTTTTAATAGTTGATAATCTATGAGCGATTATAAATGAAGTTCTCCCTTCAGTTAATTTATCCATTGCCTTTTGAACTAATTCTTCTGTTCTAGTATCTACATTACTAGTTGCTTCATCAAGTATCAAGAAAGGAGCATCTTCTATCATACCACGAGCAATAGTAAGTAATTGTTTTTGTCCTTGAGATATTGCATCACTATCATTTAATGTAGCATTTAACCCTCCAGGTAAAGTCTTAACAAAATGATCAACTCCAACTACTTTTAAAGCATCCCATATTTGTTCATCACTAACATCTTTTTTATTAAATGTAACATTATCTCTTACACTACCTTCAAATAACCATGTATCTTGTAAAACCATAATAAATAAATCATGAACATTCTCTCTTGTCAAATTATTAATTGAAACATCATCTATTAAAATATCTCCAGAATTAATTTCGTAGAACTTCATAAGTAAATTAACCATTGTTGTTTTACCAGCTCCAGTAGGTCCAACTATAGCTATTTTTTGGCCACTCTTAACATTAGCATTAAACTTTTTAATTATAATTCTATCGCTATCATAACCAAATCTAACATTCTTAAATTCAATATTACCTTTAACTTTAGATTTATCTAAATGAGCAGTACAATCACTTTCATCACTCATTTCATTTTCATCTAAAAATTCATGTACCCTTTCACTAGCAGCAACAGTTGATTGAAGCGTAGTCATACATTGAGCTATTTGAGATAATGGATTAGTAAATAATCTAACATATATCATAAATGCAATTATAGTTCCAAAAGATATAATGCCTTTTATAGCAAGCATAGAACCAACTACACATACACAAACATATCCAAAATTACCAATAAAATTCATGATAGATGGCATTAAACCTCCAAAGAAAGAACCTTTCTTATTACAATCATATAATCTATCATTTATTTCATCAAAATGTTCTATTGAATCCTTTTCACCATTATAAGCCTTAACAACATTATGAGCGCTATATATTTCTTCTATATAACCATTTATATTACCAATCTCAACTTGTCTTTGAACAAAATATTTTTGAGATTTATCAAGTATTTTAGTTAAAAATACAAATCCAATTAAACTACTAAGTATAGCAGTTAAAGCCATAATCCAATTAGTTGCAAACATCATAATAGTACTACCAATAAGTAAAGCAATTGAACTTACTATAGTAGATATAGAATCATTTAAATTACGAGATATAGTATCTACATCATTAGTAGTTCTAGATAATATATCACCTGTTTCATGACTATCAAAATACTTAAGAGGAATTTTATTTATTTTATTACTAATACTTTTTCTTAAATGCTTAGCAAAATTATTAGACACAGTTGTTAAAGAAAAATCTTCAATATAATTAAATATAGCACTTATCAAATATAATATAGCAATAAATAATGATATTTTTTTAACACCATCTATATCTATACTAGGATTTAATAAAGATGAGATACTTTCAGGAAGTTCATTAAATAATTTAATATTTTCTGATGTATCTTCACTCATATTAGGCATAAGCAATAATAATTGATACTGATCACTCTTACTAACAATAACTCCATCAATTTCAATATCACTTAAAAATCTTGTAATTATATTTTCAGATAAACTATAAAATTTATCAGTTTTATTATTTTGTAAATCTATAAATGCATCAGTCAATAATGCTTTATCTTCATCACTAACATTTTCATCACTTAATATTTCAAAATAAGTGTCTTTATTTGAAAAACTATCAACAATATTTTTACTTATAGTTGTTATTACCTCAGTATTAGGTTTTACGCCTTCAGTAATTAAATCAGTTAAATCTGATAATTTATTTGGAGTAACCAAAGCTATAATAGCACTTGTTAAAGCAAGCATTAAAGCTACTATCATCGTAACTCTCCATGGTTTTAAATCTTTTATAAGTCGTATTAAAGATCCTTTAAAATCTTTAGACTTTTCCATCTTCATTGGTCTAGGCATTCTTAAGTTCCTCCTCTGGTAATTGTGATAAAGCTATTTCTTTATAAACCTCACATTTTTTAAGAAGTTCTTTATGTGTACCCATTCCTACACATTTACCTTTATCTAAAACTATTATTTTATCTGCATTTATAATAGTTCCTATTCTTTGTGCAACTATTAAACATGTAGCATCTTTAGTATATTTTCTAAGTTCTTGTCTAAGTGTTAAATCAGTTTTATAATCAAGTGCGCTAAATGTATCATCAAATATATATATTTCAGGATTCTTAGCAACAGCTCTAGCAATAGATAATCTTTGCTTTTGACCACCACTTACATTAGTCCCACCACGAGCAATATGACTAGTATATCCATCTTCCATTTTACTAACAAAATCAGTTCCTTGAGCAACATCTATTGCTTTTATAATTTGTTCTTCACTAATTGACTTACCTGAATCACCATAATTAACATTAGATTCAACAGTTCCAGTAAACATTACTGCTTTTTGTGATACATACCCTATTTTATTATGAAGAACAGACTGTTTATAATCCCTTACATCTACACCATCAACTAATATTTTTCCACCAGTAACATCATAAAATCTAGGTATTAAATTAATAAGTGTACTTTTACCACTACCAGTAGAACCAATAAATGCTATTGTTTCACCTTTATTTGCTTTAAATGAAATATTTTCAAGCAAACACTCATCAGCATCAGGATATTGAAAACTAACATTCTTAAATTCAACAGTTCCTTCATCACGAACATCATCAATTTTACCATCAACTAAACTTATTTCTTCATCCAAAACTTCATTAATACGTTTAGCAGATACTTTAGCTCTAGGATAAACCATAAATATCATAGCCAACATCAAAAATGAAGATAAAACTTGTATGCCATAACTAGTAAATACAACCATATTACTAAAGAAATTAATTTTATCAATCAAATTTAATTTTTGTAACAAAAATGCACCTATAAAATAAATACCTAAAGATAAAAAATGCATACATAAATTAATAACTGGATTTAAAACAGCAAAACATCTTTGATTAAACATTTGCGTTTTAGTTAATTCATTATTAACATCTTCAAATCTATTTTTTTGAAATTCTTCCGCATTAAAAGCACGTATAACTCTTATACCACTAAAATTTTCTCTTGTAACACAGTTTAACTTATCAATTAATCTTTGAACTATTTCAAATCTTGGAATAACTACTACCATTAATATACCAACAGTAAATAATAGTACAGCTACACATACACCAGTTAATGCACTAAGTTCTAAACTCTTACCAAGTATTTTAGTAATAGCCCAAATTGCCATTATTGGTGACTTAATTATCATTTGAAGTCCAATAACAAGTAAAGTTTCAACTTGCGTAACATCATTAGTTGTTCTAGTTATCAAACTACTTGTAGAAAACTTATTAATTTCGCTTAATCCAAAGGATTCAACTTTTTCAAATATTTTCTTTCTAGTATTGCGACTAAAACTAGCTCCTACATTAGCAACCAAAAAACCAACAACACAAGCTGATAAAAAACTACCAAAAGCACATAATACCATGTGTAAACCTTGAATAAGTATATCATTTATAGAATCAGTACCAGATTGAATCAATATAGTAATCTTACTCATATAATCTGGTAACTTCAAATCTAAATAAACTTGAAATACTATTAAAAATGCACAACATATTATCATAAAAACATCTTTTTTATTAAAATTCTTAAATATATCTTTCATTAATTCTCCTTTTCAATATTATTTTTAATTTTATTAAGAACATTTTTAAATATCCCATATTCTTCTTCACTTATTCCATTTGAAATAATCTTTTTAGATTCAGTATTATCTTTTTTTAATATATCCACAATTTCTAAAGATTTACTAGTTAATTTAATAATATTTTTTCTACTAGATTCTTCTTTAACAATTAAATTATTTCTTTCCATAGTATTTAAAACAGCAGATAAAGTAGATTTATTACATGAAATAAATGACTCAATATCTTTTTGATAAATACTTCCATTATTTTCATATATATACATTATGATTCTAGATTGAACAGGCGTAACACCAAGTCCAAGTATCTTATGTCTTTTAAATATATATTTAAATATTGAAAGGTTTATATCATTAATATCATAAAAAAAATCTTTATTATACATAATCACTCCTTACGTTCGCTATCGAACTTATATAAGTATATACTAATAAAGGTTTTTAATCAATAATATTTCACACTATTTCACTAAAATTTCAAAATCTTATTTTTCTTTTTTTATTAATGTATCATGATAAAAATAATTTTTATATTTTATATTATTATCATCACAATAATCTTCAATCTCATGTATTAAATTAATCCAAAATGTCTTATCATTACACAAGAATATTTTTTTATAATCAAATACATATTCAGGATAGTTATCTTCAATATAATCAAGTATTACATTCTTATAATTACCTCTTAAATTAAGATTTTCAAACCAATATTCATTAACAAAAGAAGAAGTAGCCTCTATTATTTTTTTATAATCTGTCACATATGGAAATATTGGTGACATAAAAAGTATTGTATATATTCCTTCTTCATGCAATTTTTTTAATGTATCAATACGACTTTCAATACTACTCGCATTATCCATATCACTTCTAAATTTTTCATCAAGCGTATTTATAGATAAAGCTATTTTTAAATCCTTCATTTGCTTAAATAAATCAATATCTCTAAGAACTAAAGATGATTTAGTAGATATAATTAAATGAGTATCTACAGAAACTAATTGTTCTAATATGCCTCTAGTCTTTTTATATTTTTCTTCATATTGATTATATGGATCAGTAACAGAGCTTAAAAAAACATTTTTATCAATTAATTTTTTAGTATTAATAGGTATTTCGCATTCTTTAACATCTATAAAAGTTCCCCATTCTTCACTATGACCAGTAAATTTTTTCATAAAACTAGCATAACAATATTTACAAGCATGAGTGCATCCAACATATGGATTAATAACATAGTCACTACTAGGTAAATTGGATTTAGTTATATAATTATTAACATTTATTTTATTTTCAATTATTTCCATAATAATACTCCATTCTTTAGTCGTCATCTATTATTTTAACACATATTGAATATTATTAAAGAATAAATGGTAAATTTAATTATAAAATAGATATTAAATATTTCTACTTAGTTTTAACAATATAAACATGTAGTAAACTACCAACTAGCATAAGTATGTTAAATAAAAATAGATTCAGAATCATCTAAACTTATACAAAATCGATCACAAAAAAATACTTTTTCATTTCAATTTTTTACATTTTTATATTGACTTTATCATCACTACAATTTTTCTTAAATTAAAACATAATTTTTAAAAAATTAAACAAAAAGCCAACTATTACTAGTCGACTTAATCATTAACGCCATATTGACGCGACAATTTTATTTTATGGGGCGAAATAAGGGAATCGAACCCTTACATAACGGGACCACAATCCGCCGTGTTAACCATTTCACCAATTTCGCCATATCACAAAATACATGTATAATATTAGCATAATTAAAATGAATAGTCAACAAAACAAATAAAAAATGAATAGATTTTTGGTAACTATTCAGACTATTTGCACACAAAAATGAAGAGTAATTATTTAAATTGCTC
>CAZBAZ010000033.1:0-13041 GCA_964490375.1 uncultured Clostridium sp. | reverse complement strand
ATTTTGTCTTCTCATTAATTAAATACGCAATAACTTTTTAAAACACTACTTTTTTTATAATTTTATTCACTTGCAACTATATATAATATGTTATCGGCTTTAATAACCGTCAATTTTGAACTTGTTTGATAACCTAAGTCTTTTTCATAAGACCAATTCATACTCACTAAATATGCATTATATTCAGTATCATTATAAGTGTATTTTGTTTCAAATATGTTATCAACTTTTACTTCTTTTACTATTGGTAACTCTTGTGTTCTTTTTCCATCTATATTACTTTCAACATACTTATATAATGTTTCTGACATGTTTTCCTTGAAATTTTCTTTTAAATCTGGATGAATAAACTCTAATCCTCCAATATCAGTGCTAGCTAATTTATTATTTAAATTATAAACATCAACTATAAATAATTTTGACAAAAGTGATGCATAACTTCTATAATCAACTTCTTTTTCTTTTAATACCTTATCCAATTCTTTATAATAGTTTTTATATAAATCTGGATCATTTGAATTAAGTGTATAACCATAATATTCAATAGATGATATTTCTTTTTGAACGCTATTATCTTTTATAAAGTCATTGTATACTTTTATAAATAATATGCTAAATAAGATTATACCAATTACTGTAAACAATAATATTATTTTTGAATTAGTTTTTTTATCCATCTTTGCATTCTCCTATTTTGTCACTTTCATATTTTATTAAATCATATTTTATTATTCCATTTGATACTGTTAATACTTTATCAGCATATTCTTTTATTCTATCTATATATTCTGTATCAATTGGTTCATTACTAGTCATTATATATTCTTCATTTGAATCACTATAATATACTTTATCAGTTAAAATATTTCCATTTGGGAATACAACAATATGTTCATTATTACTAAATATGTCATGTCCTAAAGCATATTTTTCCTCAAATCCAAACATATTAGCAATTGTTGGTAATACATCATACATGCCCATTACACTTGTTATTTCCTTATTAAAATTTTCTTCATTTGACCATATTATTAATGGTGTATTTTTTAGTAAATCATAATTATAATTATTCATACTTACATAATTTGGGTCATCTTCATCTAAAATGCCATTTGTTTCTGGATCATAGTTATATAATAAATTAAATTCTTTTTTAGATAGTCTTGCTTCATGATCACCATAAAATACTATAATTGTATTTTCTAAAAGATTTTCTTCCTGAAGTTCTTCAATGAATTCTCCTAGTGCTTGGTCAGCATAATGAGCTGATTTTATGTAATTGCCCATTGAACTATTTTCTAAATAAGGTGCTGTTTCTATAGTTTCATTACCATATTTATCTGTTTTAGTATATTTCATCGTTACATCAAAATCGCCATATTTTTCTAAGTCATTAAATGGTGAATGATTTGACAATGTTATAACTGTTCCAAAGTATGGACTTTTATTTTCTTTTATATCTTTTAATTTAGGGATTAATTGTTTAAAGAATGACTTATCACTAAGACCTAAAATAATGTAATCAGTGTCGTTTTTATCTTCTGGTACAATGTAACTATCTCTAGCAAAAAAATCCTTATATCCTAAATTTTTATGCATCACCTCTCTATTCCAATACCAACTATAATTAGCATGGGTACTAAATGTATAATAACCTAAATTATTAAAGTATGATGGCATTCCATAATAAGTTCTGTCATAATAATTTACAAATACTGTTCCACTTGATGATGGCATTAAGCCTGTTAATAATGTAAACTCTGTATCTGAACTTGTTCCTACACTTATTTGAGGATAAAATTTACTAAAATACATTCCTGAAGAAGCAAGTTTATTTATATTAGGTGTTACTTCTTCTCCATTTATTTTTAAATTTACTAAAAAATTTTGTATGCTTTCTGCATGAATAAATAGTACATTTTTTCCTTTAAAAATATTAGTATATTCATTGGTTTGGTTCTTCTCTTTACACGAATAAAAGTCAACAAATGTTTTAACATCTTCATCATAAGCATATGTTCCTTCTAATTGCATGCTTTGTACTAAATCATTAAATGTATATAAGTATAATCCATATTTTTTTACTATATATTCTCTATTGTATTGATTAACAAATTTTTTTCTACTTCCAAAAGAATATGCACATACTATTGCTCCTATAAATACTATTATAAATATTGATGTACTAATTATAAATCTCTTACCAGATAAAATAGTACCTTCTTCATATCCTTTTTTCTTTAATTCTTTATAATATATTATGTATATTATTGGAAATACTAAATAAATAAATTGATAAAAATGTAACTTAGCAAATAATGAATCATTTACTTCACCAATCATAGATGCTGTTGAAATCAAATTAATTGATAAAAATGATTGATAAAATTTATAATAAATGGTATTTCCGATTGACAGAAAAGCAAAAAAGAATATCCATATTAAAAAATATGTATATCTTGATTGTGGTTTAAAAAGATATGCGAATAAACCAATAAATATAACTATTAAAGTATCAAAAAACAAAGCTTTAATGCTTATAAAACTTCCAATTGTGATTAATCTTAGTAATATACTAATTAGCAAAGATAATATTATATATGATATAAATAACTTATTATTTTTTATCCAATTACTAACCTTCTTCATATCCTTCCTCTTTGTACATTATACCATTTTAGGTAATAAAAAAAAAGGCATAAGCCTTAATTTCTAAATAACCAAATTAATCACTATTGTTTGCTGGACATTCTTCACCATATGGGTGTTTAATACAATCCATACAAGCTTCATAATCATCAGAACCTACAATTGTCATTAATACTCCTACAATTGGGAATAGTAAGAATACAATACCAGCTGCGATTGCTCTTTTTAACAATTTACTTTGAGCATCTTTAATTTGTTTTTCGTCTTTTTCAGTAACAGCTTTCATCATATCAGTTGAACCGATAATAATTAAGATAATAGGAACTAAAATCCAAATTACTTTAATAACAGTACCAACAATTTTTAATACAGGTGCTAAGTCATCACACATGTCAGCCATACTTGAATAATCTAAAACATTAATTAAATCTAACATAATAAACTCCTCCACTAGTTAAATTTTATATAAATATTGATAAAATGTCAATATTATTACTATTTTTTTACGTTTAAAGACCAATTTTACTAATAAATCTTTTAATTGTTTCAATATTTTCTTGTCTATCATCAACATTTGGAATAGATGCAAATACTTTTAATTTAGTTTCATATTCAAATGTTGCAACATCTTCACTACTTAAATTACATTTGTTAAGTACAACATTTTTATCTTTTAAAAAGTTTAATACATCTCTATTCTTTCTAATCATTTTATTTATCATTATTGTTGATGGTTCAATCAAATAAAATACTTTTGTACATACATCTACATCATTACAATCATTTAAATCAACAAGGATAATATCATTTGCTTGTCTTTTCATTATTTCTTTTAGAAATTCTGCAGAAGTTGTACTTACCAATTCTTTATCATTAAAATATAAAAAATCTACTCTATTAACTTCTATTGCTGTAATACTTCTACTACTAGCTAATGCTTTCTTCATCATATATACTAAAGATGTAGCTCCAGCATGTGGTGTCATATCTTTAAATCCTATGATTTGACATCTTCCATTACCACCTATTCCCAAATCAACTGTATCAGTTGTTTGCATTGGTTCTAAATCTTGAATGTTGTGAATATTTACAACATCTCTGTATGTATGAGGATGCACTAATAGATAGTTAATTCCTTCGGCATTCTTTGTAAAATTATAAATTCCAAGAGAAATTAATTTTGATAGATAAGTTTTACTATCAGTTTCCGGACTATCATCAAGTAATAAAATTACATTCTCCATATTGATATTCATAGCTAATTTTTGTAAGTTATCAGTATTTTGATAATCTCGAATAGCTGTTATATCTAAAATCATTTTGTCATAATAAAAATTTGTAAAAGTATCTATAATTTCATCAACATTATATACACCTTCCATTGATTTCATAACTTCAATATTAAGACCCATTAATAATTCTTTATATTTGTTATAAACCATTACATTCATTAAGTAACACCTCCCTAGAATTGAACTTGTTGTTCTTATTTTTATCTTTATATTATATATTATGGTTCAATACTACTGCATTCATTCTTTATATTTCCTGATGCATCATAATATAATGATTTTGTTTCTCCAGAAATAGGAATTTTTGCTACTACATTTACTACGGGTAAGTTAATTGCAATAAATGTTGTAACTTTATAATATGTTGTATATCTTGAATTAGCATCATTATCATCTGAATTACTCACAGGTTTACATACTTTTGCTAAACAATATCCACCTGCTTGCATTGTAGAACTCTCATTTCCATATACAGTTTGACAGCTAATTCCTTCAGCAACAGTATAATTATAACCTATTTTTTTAATCTTATAATATATTAATGCTTCAGAAGAACCATCTTCTTGTAAGGCTTCATCAGATAAACTTCTAATATCACTATTACCTGATTTTAATGTTGTAAAGCCTTCATTTCTTTCTATAATATTTATGATTTCATTTTTTGTATTAAATGCTTTTGTATAGCTTACAGAATATGCTAAAAAAGCAGAAAAAAGTGCTATAAAAAGAATAACAATTCCAAATAACCATGTACCACCTATTGCTTCCCTCATATTTACACTCCTTTTTTTCTTATTTTAGAGAAAAATTACTATAAATTCAAATGATTTATAGTAATCATCTCTTTTTTAATTATCATTCTGTATCTGGATCGCTTGTACTACCACTTAAGCTAGTTCCAATACATCCATCAGCTTCAGTTTTAGAGCCTGATGGGCAGCAGTACCAATCGTATACTTTAGCATTTCCTGAAGTTTTACCTGACATTTCTCCATTAGAAATTGCAGACCAATCTGATCCATATGTTTTACATGTTTGGTTAACAATTGATTTTTGAATAATTGGCCAAATAACCCAATAGAATAATGCTCCTAATGCTGCTACGGCAATTAAAGTTACAATTGTCATATTTAATTCTCCGGTTGCCTCTTTCATAAAGTTTCCCTCCTTTACCTTATATATTTATTATACAACACTCTTTTTTACTGTGCAAGTTTTTGATTATAGACTTGTAAATGTTTGTAAAATAGATAATAGTAATATTACCATTACACCAGCACCAGTAGCTGTAAGCATTGTCATAGTTTTCTTTTCCATCTTATCAAGTCTTTCTTTATATTTTGTTTCTCTTGATTTTGATTGTAAATTAGAAATAGTTCTTGAAAACACTATTAATTGTTCTTGCTTTCTTTCTTGACTACCAAGCCCTAGTCTATAAAGTAGTCTCATCATACGCATTGAATCTCTAACAGGATATCTTCTTGCAAATGCCATATATGGATCTATTGATGAGTCTCCACTATCAATAGCTGCTACTAAATCTCTTAATCCTGGCTTAAACATTTCAGGAGCTTCTTCTAAACTTTTTGTTAATGCTACAGGAACTGTATAGTGTTGAATTAAAATTTCTAAACTTTTTAAATAATATGGTAATTTTAAGTTAATATCATGTAAATGAACTTTATAATAATTTTTTACTTTATTGTAATCGTCTTTATAAATTAAATAAGTTATGAATAATACAATAACTAATTTTATTGCAAAGTTTACATTACTTACACTTGTAATTGCAAAGAACATACTAATCAAGAATACTACTAATGCTATTTTAACTCTTTGATTAAATTTTGCATTACAATCTACTTGTTCACCATATTTAGCTATTAAAAGAAAATTGTAATCGTCTTCTCTCAATTTTTCAAATAATGCTTTATTATCATCTATGAAAGTATTAACATTAAATGTTCCAATATAACTAAATACAAAAAATATTATTATTCCAACTGCAAATATTTCCCACATATTATTCACCACCTACATCTTCATGATAATATTTAATACCGCCTATTAAGAAGTATGTATTAATTAGTATTACTCCATGTAACATAAGTACTACATACCATTTATCTAAAAGCAATAAATAACTTGATTCTCCTAATAAGAATTGTACTAATAATACAAGTAAATATAATACTAAACCAAACATTATAAATTGTTTATAGAATGATGTTCTATCTATTCTATCACGATAAACGCTTTCAACTAACATATCTATATCTTGAAGCATACCTTCTAAGGCTTCTCCCGAATCTTTAGAACCTTCTCTTGTGATTTGAATAAATAATTGATGCATGTTCTTAATAACATAATAATCATATTTTTCATTCATAAATCTTACTGCTTCATCTATTGTTCCATTATCATATGCCATTTGAATCATTTCTTTAACATCCGTTAGTACAGGATCTTCAAGTACTCCAGAATCTCTTACTCCTTCTAAAGCTTTAACAAAAGATTGTGTTGTGTTATATTCCATAATAACATTTGTAGTATAAATTTGAATTTGCTCAAATATAAATTCACTATATGCTTTTTTGCATCTCATATAAGCTAAATATGGAATAAACATTACTGCTGCTGCTGCATAAACTATACTCCAAATAATACTATAAAAATATAGGTATGAAACAAATGCTGCTCCTATACTAAATACTGCTGCTTGTGCAATATATTGTTTGGTTGTAAATTCTTGTCCTAATTCTTTTGCTTTTTCACGTACTACTTTAAATGAATATGGTGCATATTTTTCATATGTACTTCCAATTGTTCTAGCTATAAATTTGTATGAATTATCTCCTGTATTTTTTCTATAAAGATAAACGAATACAATTATTACAGCAACAATTAATATCTCAATATACACTTATAAGCACCTCCTTAAAATTCTAATATTTCTAAATTATCACTATTTGATGGTTTTATTTCTTCTTTTGGTTTTTCTTGAATTTCTTCTTTTATTTCTACACTATTAGGTGTTTGAACTGCTTCTTGTTTTACCTCTTGTGAATTTTCTTCAATATGATTTATTTCTTCTGTATTTACACTTTCTTTTACAGCATTGTCTTTAGGAACAAATGGATCTTCTCTCATATCTACTCCTTGACTTGCTAAATAGTCTATTAAATGACTTGTTGGATTATTATAGTGTTCTCCTCCAGTTAAATCTCTTGAATAAATAATATTAACTTTTGCTTCATTTGTAACTTCATCAACATAGAATTCACAAACTTGAGTAATTTCTCTTTGAAATCTATTATATTGTTTAGAAAAGAATCCTTTTACATGAACTCCTAATTGAATATATCTATGCATACTTTTAACAAATTGATCAATATCCTGACTTGTCTCTAACAATGAGTAAAGACGCATAGGAATACTGCTTGCCTTATCTGAGTGAATTGTTGATAGAATGTTATGACCTGAAGAAATTGAATTACGAACGGCCAATACTGCTTCATCTGAACGAACCTCTGATAGTAAAATCCATCTTGGGTTTTGACGCATACAAGCAACCAAAACATCTGAATAAGATGCAATGTTATTTGTCTTCATAGCTACTATATCTCTTGTTGGATATATTTTATCTAAGTGAAGTTCTAATGTATCTTCTATTGTTATGATTTTTTCATCCTCTTTAATATTACTTGCTAAGTATTTTACAAGTTCTGTTTTACCTGAACCAGTTTCTCCACTTACAAGTATATTGCAGTGACCGCTAACACATGTTAATAGAAAATCATGTAATTTTAATGAAACATAGTCTTCTTTAACCAATTTATCTTTATTTAATCTGATTTTTGCTGGTGTTTTTCTTATTAATACTGCTATTCCGTTAGTTGCAATTGATTTGTGAACGAAGTTAAGACGTAACTCTGCACTTTCTGCATCTAATAATGGATGAGCCATATTAAATGTTTTACCCATAACATTTGAACATTGAAATGCTAATTTTTCCATTACTTCATCATTTAAGCCTTCAATATGTTCTTCTCTTATACCTTGAGTAAGAGTTTTTACATGTAATTGTCCACCATTAGAATATGAAATATCTGTTATATCATCATCTTCTAATAATGGAAGCAATAAACCAAAATCTATTTGTGAAAATACTATTTCATCCATATATGTGCCTCTTTTTTATTCTTTTTTATTCTATTACTGTTATATCATCACTTGTATTATCTTCAATTGCATCTGGTTGAATATCCATAGTTTGACTTAAAATAAATTCTTTTAAGTATGTACTACTAATATTTGTTTCTGGGTTATAGTTTGCATTTCTTAATACAGGTATTAAGTCTCCTCCAACATATTTAGCTTTTCTTAGTAATAAGTGATATTCTTCTGGAACTGCAAATATTAATGCAGCAGCTGTTTTTTGAGAAGCGCTCTTCTTAAATATATGATTACCTTTAGAATCTTTAACAGCTAATACTTGAATTCCTTCTATTAACTTACCTATAATTAATTGACCATTATCATCATAATTTTGATAATATATATCAATTTTATCTTCTGGATAAATTGAATTACCATAAGTAGTACTTGTATTTACTGATAGTGAAACTATTGTATTGTCATTAGCAATATTTGACCAAGCTGAATCTGGCATTGCACTCCATTCTACTAAAGCAGAAGAATAAAATAAACTTCCTGCAGGAATCATTGTATTATAATTAACATATTTACCCTTAACATTATTTATATTTCTTATTACATTATCTGTTATCATGGAAGATGCAACTTTAACAGTTCCAATTTTATCTTCAGTTACTTGTTCTCTACTATTAATTTGTACTTTAGCATAAGGAACACTAACAGCATTTATTTTTTGATTTACTCTATATCTATATGCTACTGCTAATATTACTACACAAGCTATACCCGCTATAATTGTTACAATACTTTTATTTCCTATAAGTCTTTTTAAAAATTTCATATTATTCGCCTCCAATTATTTCAGCGCTATTATCGCTTGTATATTTTTTATCTTGAGCTTCAACATCGACTGTTTGTTCTAAAATATGATTTTGAATATATGAACTAGCTATTCTTGTTTCTTTTGGATTTGCTGAATATTCAGCATTTCTTGGTACTGGGAAAATAGTTCCATCTAAATATGACGCTTTTCTTAATAATAAATGCATATCTTCAGGTACACTAAATATTAAATATGCTGGAGTAAGAGGGTCTCCTGATGTTTCAAATACATTTCTATTTGATGAATCTGTTACTGCAAGTACTCTAATACTTTCAATGAACTTTCCTAGTAGCAATACACTATCACCATATTTTTCATCTGTAACTTTATTTGTAACAAAATATAAATCAATGTAGTTTCCAGGATATATTGAATTTCCATATGTAGTTTCCATATTTACTGGTAAAGCTACAATTGTGTTTCCATCTGGTATATCTTCTGCTATACTTGATGGCATTTCATCCCAATCTACAACTTGAGATTTATAGAACATACTTCCCTCTGGAATTACTGCTGTATTTATTACATATTTTCCAATAATTTCATCTGTTGTTCTAATAACATTCTCATTTACTATACCACCTGGTACTTTTTTTGTTTTTACCATATCTGCAGTTATTAAAGTTTTAGGCCCAATTGTTTGTATTGCATATGGAATAGATATTGGATCAGTTGTTTTCTTAATACGATAATTATAAGCCCAATATAAAATTCCTAAACAAGCAATTATACCTATTATAGTAACTGTATTTTTATTCTTAAAAAATCTTTTTATTCCTACTATTATACTTTCCATTCTTTTTTCCTCCTATAGTGTACTATACTAATTAATTATAGCATAATTATTGTTTGCAATTCAATATAAAAAGGAGATTATTTTTTATTAATCTCCATTATCTGTAGTTTCTGTTTCTGATGTTTCCGTTCTATTGTCCTCTTGACCATATATTGTTTCTAATATACCATTTAAAAGTGTGTCAACATTTACATCAAAATCATCCGAATTTACTGTACTAGTGCCAGTTGTAGTACTAATTCTAACAGTTGCTTTTGGTGGGTTTTCATGTATATCATAAAAATCTAATTTATATGTTCTACTTCCATTTACATTTTCTGCAAATCTACGAATAAATACTTCTACAAATTTTTCCTTAGACATCCATAAATCTCCAGTTGTTCTATATGAACCATAGTCAACTGCGTCTATCATAGCTGCTTCTAATACTTCTCTTCCTAAATAAAAATCTTCTTCATTTGTAGTAGTTAATCTTTGTACAAATAATATAACTGTAATTATAAGTAATCCCAAACTTATAATTAAATATCCCCACATGGATTCTTTCATTTCTTACCTCCATACTATATATGTATTATATCAAAAATTAATATTTTTTTAAATACCATGTTTAATTTTTCTATATTTTACTTTATATACTGAATTAGTAACATAAGTTGTCAAAACTGCCAAGAGTATTTTAGCACCCCAATTATATGCAAAAGAAATTATTTTTTCTTTCATAGTTATTTCTTCAACAACAGGTTCTTCTTCTTTTACTTCTTGGATTATTTCATTATCATAATTATATTTTGCTTGTTCTAGAATTGTCTCTGTAACTTCATATGACATAAATTGCTGTGAACAAAGTGTTATTTTATCTTCATAATCCAAACATTTACCAGAGCCATAATATTTATTATAATATGGAAGATTTATATAAATTGTTCTAACTGGTGTATCACAACTATCCTTAACATACACTTCTACCACAACTCTACTTCCTTCTTTAATTTTAGTAAGCAAAGCTTTATTTGATGTATCATGACTATATTGCCTAGAATTGTATTTTACATACATATCGTCAACCAAATTGTAAATTGTTATATTGAAAGTACTACTCTCTTTTAAATAGCTTGTTTCATATGTTATATTTCCAGCTACTTCTGAATATTTTGTATGTTTAGTATAATCACAAGCAGCACTAATTATATTAGGAAATATTAATAACAATAGCAATATTCCAAAAGCTTTTTTCATTACTCTTCACCTTCCTTCAATAGTACTGCATGTACCACTAATCTTCTATTATTGTTTCCTGTACATGTTGATAATGTAAGTATTTTGTCACCATATTTTACAGTGTCTTTTGTTTTAAAAATACTTCTATCTCTAATCAATTTAATAAAATCATTCATTTCAGTTTCAGAGTCAAAGCTATTTTGAAGATAATCTGTTGTATAATCTACTTTATATATAGAAAATATTTTAAATTTATATGAGCCATTTTCTGTGTCATAATTAATAATTAAATTATCTTCATTGCTTCTCCATGTGGAATTTAGTACCTTTTTTAAGGTTCCAAACATTGTACCATTCAACATACTATGAGCATAAATTATTGTATTATCGTTAAAGTCTTTAGGATTATTTCTATAGTCCATATATACCCATCCCATACCGGATTTCTTTTTATAAAAATCTCTTTTCAAATAATAATTATTGTCCGAATGTTTAACTACTGGATAAGATATATTTGTATTTTTTACTATTAAGTATCCTACTGTTTCATTATTGATTTTTTTTAGTGCCTTAAATGATTTTTCAAATGTATATTTACTTTTTATTTCTTCTTTAGTTGGTTCATTATCAAGTACTACATCACCATCATCTAATAAATCATTATCATTATCATTATCATTATCATTGTCATCTTCATTTGATATATCATCACTTGTATTTATTTCATCTGTATCCTTTGATGCTAATGTGTCATTAATAATTCCTATATTAAATTCATCTACACTTATTTTTTCAACATATTCATAAGACTTTATTATTACTATAATAACCATACTTACATATACACATAATATAGATATTAGCTTTAAATTATTAAATGTTAATTGTTTGAATAAATTTTTCCCAAGAAACGAATTTGAATAAACAATTCTAAATTCACATGTATAATCTTCTTTACACTTATCGCTTAAATCTTTAAGCCATTTAAAATTATTAACAATGAAATCCCCTTTGTCATATCCTTGATGCAAGAATACAATTACATTTCTAGATTCATCATTTTTTACTAAATCAACAATTGTAGAAATTAGTTCTTTAGAGTAAACATATATATGAATTGCTTTTAAATTGTAGTTTATCTTTAAGAATGTTTTTAAATCGTTTATTAAAGTTGGATATTCTTCTTTTATATTAATTACTTTTTTGTAATATAATTTATCAGTTTCGTCCACTTCTTGCCATGACATAAATTTTTCACTTATTTTACTTCTACATGTTGTATAAACTTCTATACCAGCCTTATCAAATTCATTCTTAATGTTTTCCGCCATATAGAAACAATATATTCTTTTTAGTGATTTTAGTGTTAAGAATAAATTATAATCTTCTATAGAAACTGTTGAAGAAAAACATAAATTTAAACTATTTATTTCTAATTCATCAATTAGTTTAGAAGCATATTTAAATGTAATTAATTTTAAAACCATTAAATTATTATATATTTTATTATCTTTTTTAATAATCTTACAAATAGAATTTATATGTTTTTTATAGTATTTTAATGTATAAAAAAGAGAACCTTTGAATAAATTATTTTTATTAATAAACATTGCTTCTTCATCATTCAATGTTCTATAATCAAAGATTAAATCAGAATCATCAATAGTTAAAACTATATATTCTTTCATATTACTCCTTACTATACAATATAATAATAACATATTTTTTTATAAAAAAAAATAACAAAACTAAAACTCACAATATATTAGTGAGTTCATAGTTTTATAAATTTTCTATTTCTTTTACAGTTAAACCTGTTGTGTTAGAAATAATTTGAACATCAACTTTATTCTCTTTTAAAATTTTTGCATGTTCTATATTTAGTTTAGCTTTTTGATTTTTTAATTCTTCTCTACTATTTTTTAGTTCTTCTCTATTTTTTTTAAGTTCTACATTCTTTTCAGAAATAATGGTTCTAAGAGCATTCTCAGTTTTTTCTTGATCTTCTTCTCTACTTATAAATGTTATAAAGTCACTATCAC
>CAZBAZ010000032.1:0-13780 GCA_964490375.1 uncultured Clostridium sp. | reverse complement strand
TAATCTGATTGGATTCAGTCTTTTTTAATCCAACCTAAAAATATTTTACACCATCATTATCATTTTTTAATTTACTTCTTAAAATAAGAATGATACAATATGGCTGGTGAAAAAAGATATGTATGAGTTTAAAAGTTCAAAAGAATTACTTGTATATATAGCTTCTTGTAAAGAACAAATTATTGTTTTAGAAAAAAGGTTATATGCTTTATCAAATGAAAATATTTTGGATAAAGATATTTTAAGAAAGAAATTTGATATAAAAGATAAAATAAGACGATTAAAGAAAAGCGTTAATCATTGTTATAAATATATGAGAAGAGCTACTTGTATTAGAGATGAACGTTTGATGAAAACAATATATGAATATTTGACTGCTATTTATAGTGATAAGTATGTTATGGATGATAATTTTGTTATAACTAGACATTTAAATGTTACACAACCATGGTTAATAGATTGTTTTTATTACATAATTATAATAACAGAAGAAAATTACAATAAGATGGTGTATGCAAAAAGAACAGAGGGACGTTATCTTGATGATGATGCAATTATTGAAAGATGTTTAGAACCATGTACTGATAAAAAATATATTTGCTTATATCGTGGCGACTGGTATCCACTATTAGTTAATGGAGAATTAAAGGAAAGCTTTAAATCATTTCCTTGTCTTAAAAATCTTGCATATAGACTTATAGATTTAAAACTTGCTCGTCCAGAAATGAGTAAAGAAGAAAAATGTGACTTTATTTGCTCAATTATTAAAAAGAGAAAAAATGAGAAACAAAAAATGCTTAAAAAATAAGCACTTTTTATCTTATATAAATAAAATTTCTTAAAAATCTTTGAAATTTTTTACCATATTTGCATCCTTTTGGATATTCAATTCCTTCAGGTAAATCCATTCTAAGTTTTCCAGCCTTAAATGACTTGAATTGTTCTAGTGATTGAATCTTGTGATCTACTAATCTTGTTCTTATTTGAATACTTTCATTATATTCATCTTGTTTTTGTTTTGACATTTTGTTATATGTTTGTATCATTTTATTTCTATCTGTTACAAGTGAATTTTCATATTCAGATAATTTTTCTTCATCTAAATCTTTAACTTCGTTATAATCAACTATATAGTTGATTTTTTTTATGAATTCAATTGCATCATCATTATAAAATCCCATAAAGTCAAATTGATTATCTTCATCACAAATAAATGCACTTCCATAGCATGTTTCTAATACGCTTTGTGGACACTGTGTTTGTGTTACCATTAATGCATTTATTAGTTCAGCTATATCTCTATATTGAACATATGCGCAATCCTTTGTTATAATTTTCATTTTTATTTCCCCCTTTTTAAAATCTCACATATTATACCACATTTTTAGCAATTTTTAAAGTAAAAAATGATAATTTATAATAAAAAAATAATTTTACAAAACTTGACCGATAAAAAAACATATTATAAAATAAGATTATAATGGAGGTGTGATTATGAAAAAAGGCAAATTTTTAGTTAGAAATGTTAATGAACTTGATATTATGTATGAGGATATTAATTCTATAAATAAAATATCTGATTTATTATATCTAAACCTAACAGAAAGAGAAAAAGAAACGCACCCCATAAAAACATTTATTGAGTATTTTGATATGGATTATAGATTTTATAGTACAGGAGTTAATTCTAAAGCAAATGAAGAGATGTTTATATATGCTAAAAAAGAATTTATTAATAAAATAACTAGAGGTAAATTTTATAATGAAATAGTTAAGAAAAATGTTGAAAGAGAAAAGACAATTAAAAAATATATAGATAGTTTTCCTGATGAATGTTTATATGATTTTTGGTGGAATATTGATGAGAATTACTTTATTGTTTTTGGAAAAGAGAAGATAGAACTAATAAATAATTTTATAAGAATGCAATATAAAAAAGACAATTTTCAAATGATTAAAAAAAGATGACAAAATGATTATTATATGGTATAATATATGCCCTGAAAGAAGGGGAAAATATTATGTTATATAGGGAATTAAATAATTTATATGTTAGTGGAAGATATCAAGAGTATTTAGACTTATTTAATGAAAATATGATTGATTGTTTTAATATGGATTTTATTACAGTATGTAGATATGCAGGAAGTTTAATTCAATTGCATAAATATGAAGAAGGATATAATGCTCTTAAAAAGTTAGAAAGATATAGTAAAACTGATAGTGATAAGATAGAATTATCATTCAATTATTTTTATTGTGGTAAATGTGAGGATGCTTTAAGAGTTTTAGATAAGGTTAATGAATTATCTCCTAAAAAATTCTATTTGCTTGCTAAAATATATATGTTTAAAGGAAATATATATGAAGCAAAACAATATATAAAATATATATTTCATTATTATCCTGATAGTGAATATGCTAAAAAGAGTTATTACTTAATGAAATCAATTAAGAATAATACATTTAAAGGTAGTTTTATTGAAATGGGATATGATTATTTTATTAAAAGTGGTAAAAGAATAGAACCTGGTTATATTGTTTATATAAAAAATGCAGAAGAATTAGATTGTAAATATATAGGTATGGATGCTAAAAATTATAAAAGACCATATTTAGTATGGAAAGTTGATGGTAATAAAATATATTTATCTCCTTTAACTCAAATGTATAGTAAATATAGATATGCTTTATATTTACAAGATTATCCTAATAGTAGATATGAAAGATATGTTATTAATTCATATTGTATTACTACTACTGATAATATTTATAGTGTTTGTGATAAATTAAAAAATAATGAAATTGATAGAGCAATGGAGTTTATGCATTCTGGGCTTTACTTTAATGATAGTATTAAAGAAGAAGATAAAAAAGAATTTTATGATTTATTAAATGGTAAACCTTGTGTTGGAGATATTATTATTTTTAGTGATGATTTTAAAAATAAAAGTATTAAAACATTTTATATTGCTGGTGAATTAGATAATGAGTTTTTAGGTTATGTATTAAATCCTATGACATATGAAATTAAGGATGATACATTATGCAAAATAAGTAAAGACGTTGTCGTTAAAGATAGATTAAGAAAACATAATGACGGTAATGTTATGAAATTAAGTAAAAAAGCGTATTAATTACGCTTTTTATTCATTTCATCAATAAATTGTTGGTTTGCAATTCTTACATTTTCATAATTATCGTACTTTCTACCATCTACACTTGTATATTGATTTTTAGGTTTTACTTGTTCAGTAGGAGTTTGATAATTTAACTTATAACCATTTTGATTAAATTTAGGAGGATTATTGTTACCTCTATTAAAATTATTGCCATTAAAATTATTATTAAAATTCAAATTAAAATTCATGATATCACCTAAATAAATTATATAATAATTATACTGAAAATAAAACATCTTGATTATTTAATTTACATATGTTAAAATATGTTCATCAAACGAAGGGAAGAAAAGTAATATTAATTTCTTATTATAGTGAGTTGTTGGTTAGTGAAAAACAATAATAATATTAATATGAAAAGAGCTTTCTAGTTTAAACGTATATCTGCGTTAAAGAATAAAGTGCATAGAATTCTATGAATCAAGGTGGTACCGTGGAATAATTCACCCTTGAGTTATAGAATTTTTTATTTAGGAGGAAGATATGAAAGATTATATAGCAGGAAAAATAAAAGAATTATTAAACACAGAAAATCCAATTAAAGTAGAAATACCACCTAAAGATGGAATGGGTGATTATAGTATACAATGTGTATCATTAAAAGATGAAAACCATAATAATCCTATTGAAATAGCTAATTTAATTAAAGAGAATTTTAACGATGAAGAAGGATATTTTAGTGAAATTAAAATAATGGGTCCTTATGTTAATTTTTATTTAAATTATGATAAATTCTCTAATATGATAATTGATACTATTGAAAAGAATGATAATTATGGATCATTAAATCAAGGACATAATGAAGAATTATTAATTGAACATACATCTATTAATCCTAATGCTGAACCACATATAGGAAGAGTTAGGAATAGTTTGATTGGTGACTTTATGAGTAATTTATATAAATTTACTGGTTATAAAGTACAAAGACATTATTTTATAAATGATTTAGGTAAAAAGATTGCTCTTTTAGTTATTGGTATTGAAAAGTATGGTCTTTCAAGTGATGATTTTAGTTCTATATTAGATGTTTATGTTAAGATTAGTAATGATGCTAAAGAGGATGAGAGTCTTGAAAAACAAGCTTTTGATTATTTAGAGGCTGTTGAAAATGGTAATGATGAAATGATTCAAAAGTTTAAGAAAATTACTGATAAATGTGTAGAAGGCCAAATGAAGATATTTGATGAATTAAATATTCATTTTGATGTATTTACTCATGAATCTGATTATGTTTATAATAAGTATCTTAAAAATATCTTAAATAAGTTAGATGAAAAAGGTAAATTAAAAGAAGATGAACTTGGTAGATATTATGTAGATTTAAGTGATTATAATATTCCTACAAAAGAACCTGTTTTAGTATTAACTCGTTCTAATAAAACATCTTTATATCCAATTAAGGATATAGCTTATACAATCGATAAAATTACTATAAATAATAATAATAATTTTATTGTTTTGGGTGAAGATCAAGAAGTTTATATGCAACAAATAAGCGCTGTTATGGATATTTTAGGATATAATGCTCCTAAATTAATTAGTTATTCTTATGTACTTTTAGATGGCGATAAAATGAGTACTTCTGAGGGTACTGTTGTATTGGTTAGTGATTTTATGAAAGAAGTTAAAAGTACATTAATTCATGAATTTGAAAAGAGAAATACTACAATTGAACCTGAAAAACTTAAAATATTATGTAATGCTTGTATTAAGTTTACTATGTTAAATGTTTCTAAAAAGAAAATAGTTAACTTTAATTTACAAAATGCTACTAGTTTCAATGGTGAAAGTGGTATGTATATTTTATATAGTGTTGCTAGAATTAATTCTATTTTAAGAAATAATAAGATTACTAATATTAAAACTATTAAATTTAATAATGAAATTGAAAATAAAATTGTTAAAGAACTTTCTTATTTTCCAGGTGTAGTAGATGATTTACTTCATAGTTATGAACCCGCTAAGTTAACTAAATATATATTTAATTTAACACAATTATTTTCTAAATTTTATGAACAAGTTAATATTTCTAATGAAGAAGATGAAATTCTTAAATCATCTAGACTTAGATTATTAAGTGCTGTTAATAAAGTATTAAAGTCATCTTTATCTATATTAGGTATTGATACTGTTGATAAACTATAATATTTTATAGTTTTTTTCTTTATTTGAATTTTTTTATGTGATATACTATTGATATAATAGGAGTTGTGATTAAGTGTGAAAAATAAATTCTTTTTAATTTTATTAATAGTATTGTTTGTTATAAGTACCTGTCTTAGTGGATTGGGATTTTATTATGGTATTAAAAATGATAATGAAGAAGTTAATACTGATGAAAATAATAAGCAAAAAGAAATTTTAGAATGTTCATTTGATGGGGAATTAGTACAAGGAGCAGAATATATTAATGGACAATACACATATAGATATATGCAAGATAGTCATTATATGTATGGTGATGTTTATGAGTGGCAAGATATTCAAGAAGATGGATGGGGAGTAACTTTAACTGATAAAGAAAGTTCTAATCCTGTTACAACAAAACTTTGTACTACTATTAATGGTAAACCAATAGTATCAATGAATGAAATGTTTTATGAGGTAGAGGCAGAAAGTATTGATTTAAGTAGTTTTGATACAAGTAATGTAACTAATATGAGTAGTATGTTTTCTAATTCTAGTGTTACAAAATTAGATTTAAGTAGTTTTAATACATCTAGTGTAACTGATATGAGTGAGATGTTTTCTAATTCTAGTGTTACTAAATTGGATTTAAGTAGTTTTAATACATTAAATGTTACTAATATGAATGGTATGTTTAATGGCTCAAATGTTACAAAATTAGATTTAAGTAGTTTTGATACAAGCAATGTTAAATATATGGCATGGATGTTTTCTGATTCAGAAGTGAGTGAAATTAAATTTTCTGATAAATTTAATACATCTAAAGTAACTAATATGAGTGAGATGTTTTCTAATTCTAGTGTTACTAAATTGGATTTAAGTAGTTTTAATACATCTAGTGTAACTGATATGAGTAGAATGTTTGTAGGCATAGAAACTGATGAATTAAATTTAAGTAACTTTGATATGAAAAGTGTAAAAAATATGAGTTATATGTTTAATGATGCTACTATTAAAACATTAAACTTATCTAATGCTGATACAAGAAATGTTGAAGATATGAGTGGAATGTTTTTAGAAGCAGATATAGAATCAATGATTGGATTTGAGAAATTAAATACAAGTAAAGTAACTAATATGGAAGCAATGTTTGCTTATTTTGATACAAAACTTATAGATGTTAGTAATTTTGATACTAGTAATGTTGAAGCTATGAATGGTATGTTTGCTAATTCTATTGCTACAGAAATAAAAGGTTTAGAAAAATTTAACACAAGTAAAGTAGAAGATATGAGAGCAATGTTTAAAAATACAAGTGTTGATGTGCTAAATTTGAGTAGTTTTGATTTAAGTAATATTAAAAATGTATATTGTAGTGAAGAAGCTACTGATGAATCAAAGTCATATGACGAATATAGAGATTCTTGTAATTATAATTATGGTGATAATATGGTTTTATGGTCTGATAATGTTTTCGGTACATATGGTATGTTTGAAGGAGCAAAAGCAACAGTTGGTTATGCTAGAAATAAAACTGAAGCTGATAAACTTAATCAAAGTGGCAATAAACCAAGTAATTTGAACTTTGTCGTTAAGTAATTTATTAACTTAAAAAATTAGTTATGATTTGTTATAATTTAAGTGGGTGAATGATATGCATTTTAAAAGGGTTATTAATAATATTTTAAAAGAAAATGATATAGCTTTGTTTATTGATATGGATGGAGTACTTGCATCATATGATTTTGGTAAACCATATAATTTTGATATGAAAAGACCACTTAATAGTAATATTAATAAGATAAAGGAAATTTTAAATGATAAAATAGAAGTACATATATTATCTGTATGTAATAATGATTCTCAAATTGAAGAAAAGAATGATTGGTTAGATAAATATGTTAATTATGCTATTAAAGATAATAGACATATTATATCTAAAGAATCAAATCCCGGTAAAACTTCTGCTCAATTAAAATTAGAGTTTTTAGAAAGTTTTAGTACTAATAAAAAAGTTGTATTAATAGATGATGATAATGTTGTTTTGAAAGTTGTTCATAAAGGTCTTAAAGATGCAATTATGATTCAAGACTCTGAACTTATTGATTGAGGTTATTATGGTTGTATATGAAGGCTTGTTTTTTAGAGACAATGAGTTAATAAGAAATTTAGAAAAGAATAAATTACCTAAAATATATAAAGTGTTACATTGTACTTTTAAATATAAACCAAGTGAAGAAGAGATATTCTATGATCTTTTGGGCCATGAATTTGAGATTAAACTAATTGGTTATGGAAGTGACTCTAATAATAGTGGATTTGAAATAGAGTTGCCAAAAGAGTTAAAAAAATATTTTATTAATTATGATATTGATGGTAAGTTAAAAGTACCACATATTACTGCTTCTTTGAGTGAAAATGCTGATAGTGATAAAACAAATGATTTAGTGTTTTTACCACTATTAGATGAAATTAAAATAATTGGTAAATTTGGATGTTTAATTAGAGAAAATGATAGTGAATATGTGAGTTATGATATGAAAAAATAATTATTACTTTTATGTAATAGTTTTTTTATGACAAAAAATTGGTATTTTGTACATTTTTACTACTATTGTTAATATTGTATGGTATTATTATTTCATAGTTAGTGATGAGTTTTATAAATTATTACTTTAAGGAGTGTGGTGCATTTCTTATTGAATTGTTATTTACTTGAGGTTATGACTTAGACTTTGAAATATAGGTCAAAATTAATAAAAAATAAATATTTTGGAGAAGTATGAAAAATAAAATAGTAATAATTATAGTAGTAATAATATTGTTACTATGTGTATGTTTATATGTTATGTATAGAAACTGTGTATTTGGTAGTTTTTGTACTAGTGAAGAAGAAGCTTTTAAATCATCAATTAATATTATTTATAAAGAAGTTAAAGTTTATTATAATGATAATAAAGAAGAATTAACTTATGGAAGAATTGATGGTAAATCATGTAATTCTTTTGATGATTCTATTTCTAATATTAATTATTATATTTCATTTGATGGTGAAGGAAATATGATAGAGTTTTATGCTTATGATAAAAAGTATGAAATAGAAAATAAAAGTGAAAATATAAGTATTAATGATTTAAAAGATGTAGTTAAATATAAAGATTTAATTATTGATTGTAATGGAAAGAAATAAATATATGGAGAGGTAAAATGGATTTAAGAAAACAAGATTTTATAATAGCAGCTATATTGATTTTATCATTGTCTACTATTATATATTATTATTTAAATAACAAATATAATTCTGTTATATATTCTAAAGAAGCTGAAACTTTTAAGTCATCTATTGATTCGATTTATGATGAAGTTATAAGTTATCATACTAAAAATAGTGATATATTAACTTATGGAAGAATTGATGGCAAGTCATGTAATTCTTTTGATGATTCTATTTCTAATATTAATTATTTTATATCTTTTGATGGTGATGGAAATATGACTGAATTTTATGCTTATAATAGTCAATATGAGGTTGAAATTAAGGGTAATAATATAGTAAAAACTGATATAAATAGTGTAGTAGTAAAGCATGATAATCTTGAAATTGATTGTAATGGTAAAAAGAAAAAAGAATAATCATGAGCAAGAGTAATCTTGCTTTTTAAGTGATAAATGATATAATTGTTATAGGGTAGATAATATGAGTGAAAATGTAAGAAAAATAGTTTTAGATTTTATTGAGTTTATGAAAGAAGCACCTCTTAATGATGAAAGACTTCCTAGATTTAAAATGTTTGTTTTTAATATAATTAATGGTTTAAAAGAAAATAATAAATTTAGTGATATGATTGAAATTGAATATAGTGATAAGAACGATGATTCTTATGGAGCTATGTATGTTTCTCAGGGAAAGTTTTTATCTGAGGCTGACAAAATGAAACATAAGTTTTTATTTAATACAACAACTAAAACTTTTAAGAGATTTTATAGTGATAATGTTGATGTTCGTGAAAAAAGTATTAATCGTTTTATATATTATATATTTCATGAGTTTAGACATTATTTGCAAAATAAAGCAATGTATACTAATGTTCCTTCTAAATTTAATATGGAGTTAACTAAAGTTAATATTATTGATTATGAAGATTATCCATTGAATCATGATTTATGTTATTTTGAATATGATGCTGATGATTATGCTGATAAAAATTTAAAAGGTTTATTAGATATTGGATTTTTACATGATTTGCATATTATTAATGAAGCTAATTTTATTGAATCATTTTATGTTTATGAAGGTAATCAAAAATATAAAATTGTTAGTAGAAATGAATATATAAATGGTATATGTGATAGGGAAGTAAATAATCATGTTTTACCTGATATAAATAATTTTCCAATGTTAGGATATGAATATAATAATGATTCTCCTAAAAAGTTAAAACAACTTTATGATGAAATGAATAAGCAAATTTCTAAAATAAATTCATTAAATATAGCAGAAAAGGATAAAAATTATGCTATTAATTCTATTAAAGAAATGTTTTATGATATATATTTATATAGGTTATCTAAAATGGATGTAATGGAATTTTTAACTCAAACTAGTGTGTTTGAAACTAATGATGTTGCACAGCTTTTTAATCAACTTGCTATGTATTCTAGTAGTGAACTTGAAAAAAAGAAAAAAATTATTGAAAATAGAAGAGTTGCTCGTGAAAGAATTTCTAAGGGTAAATATATGTATAATACTAGAAAGATGATTAGAGTTATTGAGAAAAAGAATAGTTATGCTATGAAAGTTGATGATTATTTTAATATGTATCATATTGATGGATTAGATTTTTTAAAAAATTTAGTTCCTGAATGTGGATTTTATTTATTTAATGATGGTAGTAAAATGACAGTTTTAAATTTTATTGATGAATATATTATTCCAAGTAAAATTAGTAACATGGATGAATATGATAATTTATTAAAGAGGTTTGGTGTTAGATCTTTAGCTGATAGTGAATATTTAAATGGAATGGAAACATTAAATAAAGAGTATACTGCTACTTGTGAAGTGTTAAATAGACTTAGAAATGCATATAATAAAAAGTTTTCTATGGATGGAGGAAATCATTATAGTAAAAAGACTCTTGAAAATATGGAATTAATTAAAAATATATGTGATTATAATGCTTTTGTTGATGACTATGATATTAAATATTTAGTTTCACTTACAGATACAGCTAAGAAATTGACTGAGGATACTTTATTAAATCCTAATGGAGAAAATTATTATGAGATGTTTTTATTTGAATTATCTTGTAATAATAGAGTTGGTATGGGATTATGAAATTATGCGTATGTGTAAGTAATGATAATAAGAATATTAGTCCTTTAGAAACAATTGATGCTATATATAATAGTGGATTTAGAAACGTTTTTATACAGTGGTATGACACTGAATTTGAAGTTAGCCCTATAGAACAATTAAAATATATTAAAGAAAAAGGTCTTAATGTTTTATTCGCTCATTTAGGATACAAAGATTTAAATGAGATATGGAATGATAGTGATAAGGGAGAAGAATTAGTTAAAAAGTATTTAAGAAATATTGATGAATGTTATCAAAATAATATTCCTATGGTAGTGATGCATTTAGTTGCTGGAAACAAATATATTAATATGACTTCTATAGGTCTTGAAAGATTTAAAACTATATGTGAATATGCAAATGGGTTAGGAATTAAAATTGCATTTGAAAATACTAAATTAAAAGGATATTTAGAATTTATATTATCAAATATTGATTATTCAAATGTGGGTGTATGTTTTGACAGTGGACATTATCATTGCCATTTTAAAGATGAGTTTGATTTTGATAAGTTTAAAAATAGAATATTTTGTGTTCATATTCATGATAATTTTGGTGAAAGTGATGAACATTTAATACCATTTGATGGTAATTTGGAATATAATAAAGTTATAGAAGGATTAAAGAAGGCAAATTATAATGGAAATATGACATTAGAAATTTGTTATATGAATGACTATTTGAATATTAGTCCATTAGAATTTTATAAAAAGGGATATAAAATTGGTAGTAAACTAGCTAGTATGTATGAAGGGAATGATTAAGAATATGAAACCAATTGTTTTAGCAATATTAGATGGAGTAGGATTAAGAGATGAAATACATGGTAATGCTTTTAAACAAGCATATACACCATTTATTGATTCTTTGTTTGAAAAATATCCTAATAGTAGATTAGATGCTAGTGGTGAAGCAGTAGGTTTACTTGCGGGTATTATGGGAAATAGTGAAGTAGGACACATGAATATCGGTGCTGGAAAGATAGTTTATCAGCCATCTAGACAAATAAATAAAGAAATTGAAGAAGGAACTTTCTTTAAGAATGAAAATTTAAATGGGGCTATTGATAGGGCTCTTCAAAATGATTCTGCATTACATTTGCTTGGTCTTGTTAGTGATGCTGGAGTTCATTCATTATTTAGCCATTTATTTGCAATAATAGATTTAGCTGCTTCTAGAGGAGTTAAAAAGTTATATATTCATGGTTTTAGTGATGGAAGAGATACTAATCCTAAATCAGGTATAGATTTTTTTAGAAGACTTCAAAAAAAATTAGATGAGGTTGGTATTGGCACTATAGCTAGTGTTTCTGGAAGATACTATAGTATGGATAGAGATAATAGATGGGATAGAATTGAAAAATCTTATAGAGCTTTAGTATATGGTGAAGCTCCTAGATGTGAGAGTTTTGAAAAGGCTATCTTAGATAGTTATGATAAAGGTGTAACTGATGAATTTATAGAACCTGTTATAATTGATGAAAATGGTCTTATTAAAAAGGGAGATGTATTAATAGCATTTAACTTTAGACCAGATAGATTAAGAGAATTATTTAGTGCATTTAGTAATCCAAATTTTAGTGGATTTGAAAGAGAATGTTTAAATTTAGATGTTACTACTCTTATGAGTGTTAGTGATGAGGTTATTTGTAAGAATGCATTTAAAAATCAAAAAGTTGATTCTCCTCTTGGAGTTGTTCTTGAACAAAATAATAAAACTCAGTTAAGAATAGCTGAAACTGAAAAGTATGCTCATGTTACATATTTCTTTGATGGTGGGATAGAGCAAGACTTAAAAGGATGCACTAGAATACTTTGTCCAAGTCAAAGGGTTGCTACTTACGATTTAACACCAAAAATGAGTGCACCAGAGATTACTGAAAAGTTACTTAATGAAATAGATAAAGATATACATGATGTTATAATTCTTAATTATGCTAATGGGGATATGCTTGGTCATACTGGTAATATTCCTGCTACTATTGAAGGACTTGAATATTTAGATGGTTGTGTTAAAAAATTGCATGATAAAGTATTAGATAAAGATGGACTTTTAATAATAACTGCTGATCATGGTAATTGTGAATATATGTTAGATGATAATAATGAACCTGTTACAAGTCATACAACTAATCAAGTACCATTTATAATATGTAATAATAATTATTCATTAAATGATGGTAAATTAAGTGATATAGCCCCAACTATTTTAGAAATAATGAATATTAAAGTTCCTGATGATATGAGCGGTCATTCACTTTTAAAATAGTTGCGTTATAAATATATTTTGCTATAATAAATAATCAAGTGGGGTGTATATATGAATAGTGAAGAATTTTATAAAGTTAAAAATAAGCTTTATACTAAATTTGGCCAAAAAGAAGTTAAATCTAGTGGTGATACTGCTAGTTTATATGATTTAAAGTCATCAATAAAAGAATCTTTAGGTTCGTATAATGATTTTTTTGAAAAGAAAAGAAAGAGAATTAAAAAAATATTTAGTAGAAATAAAAATTTTCCTAAAATAAATAGTATTGATTTCTATAATTCTATTAGTGGACCTAGAGTTGCAATAAATTTTTATGAATTTGGGGTAACATATTCTTTAGTTATACATGAAAATATGATGTATGATTTATATAAAGATTTATTTTCTAATGTTCCAAATATTAATAAAACTATTTGTAGATGTAAAAAAGATATAATGGAGTCTACTATGAAATTAAGAGAATTTGAGTCTGAATTTCCTAGACTTTCTTATTCTTTTTCTGATAATATAGTTGATAGTAATGATGTATTTGTATATGAGGATGATGAATTTAACTATAGATTTAGATTAAGTAGACCAGAAGAAGTTCATATTGCGTTTAAAGATAAAGATGATTTCATTACTGCTTTATCTGTGAATAATGGTGAAATATATGAATATGTTATTTTTTATGAAGATGAAATATTAAAGAAAACTGAAATTAATATTAATGATATAAGTAATTCTTATTTTAAATATTTTTTATGTAAATATTTAGGGATTGATAAGGAAAAAACTTTAAAAATGCAGTGAAAAAGAGTAAATATTCTTCGCAAAGAAATTTGATATAATTACTACATAA
>CAZBAZ010000031.1:0-14184 GCA_964490375.1 uncultured Clostridium sp. | reverse complement strand
AAAAAGACTACTGAAATGTTTACAGTAATCTTTGTAAACTTTTTCAGCAGTCTCAACATGTATGTGTTCTTTTTTTATTGTTTGCTTTAACTATTTGGTAATGTCAATAACTTGCGAAAATGTCTCACCACTATATAATATGTTACTGATTTAAATTAAATTGACAAAGAGTATATCGCAATGGTATACTTCTTATATAATATAGAGTAGGAGGAAGTAAAATGGATTATGGTTATAGCGATTATGGTACTTCATCAATAGATGAAATTGATTCTGCTATGGGAGTTTTTACCGGAGGTACATTTATTGTTATAATGGTGGTAGCAATTGTTGCATTAATTGCAATGATTAAACTATACAAAAAATTTGGAAAACCAGGTTGGGCACCAATAGTACCAATTTATAATACGTGGGTATTATTTGAAATGGGTGGTCTACCAGGATGGTTATGTTTAATTCCATTCGTCAATTTTCTTTGTATTTTGATTGTTTATTATAAAATTGCTAAAAAATTAGGCAAATCAACTGGATTTGCAGTATGTTCAATATTATTTACACCAATATTTTTATTAATAATGGCATTTGATAAGTCAACTGTAGTAGAACAAGGAACTAATAATAATTACAATAATCAAAATATGAATAATCAACCACAGATGAATAATAATCAATTCATGGCAAACAATCAACAACCAATGTCAGGGCAAATGAATAACAATCAACAATCAATGCCACAAGAACCAATGATTAATATGAATCCTGAAGTTGTAAGTCAACCTGTAAATGAAACAACCACAAGTATATTTGCACCTAGTGAACCAGCTGCACAATCAATGCCTCAGCAAGAGATTCCTAGTGTGGGCGAACCTCAACTTACAAATGTTGATAATAACAATAATATTCAATAAGTATACTAATGTATACTTTTTTTATGCTATAATATTTTTATGATAATTATTGTTTATTTAATTATGTTAATTATGTTAATTATGATTAGTTTAATCGTGTATTTATGTATTTTAAATACTATTTTTTGTGTGATTATAATTGCTTTAACTATTATATTTTTAATCTTATTATTGATGAGTCATGTTAAATTTGAAGTTAATAAGTTTGATATAGTTAGTCCTAAAATAGATAAAAATATTAAAATAATGTTAATGTCTGATATGCATAATAGGGAAATATCTAATAAGATTGTTAAAATTATTAGTGAAGAAGCGCCAGATTATATTATTATGTGTGGTGATATGATTAATGAAAATTTAAAAGAAACTAAAAACTTTATAAAATTGTTAGATAAAATAGATAGTAATAAAATTTATTATATATTTGGTAATCATGAAGAAGAGTTATGTGAAAGTGATAAAGATGAATACTATAAAATATTAAAAAAATATAAGATCAATTTGTTAAATAATAAAAGTGTTAAACTTAGTAATAATATTATATTGAATGGTATTTGTATTCCGTATGAATTTTATAAATTTATGGGTAAAAAGATTACTAAAAAAGATTTTGATAAATATTTAAATAAATGTGAAACAGATAAATATAATATATTAGTTGCTCATAATCCATTATGGAATCTATATTATGAAGAATTTAATTATGATTTATGTTTAAGTGGTCATGTGCATGGTGGGATGTTTAGGTTTCCTTTTATTGGAGGTATATTTTCTCCAGATTATAAGTTCTTTCCTAAATATTCTAAAGGTAAATATGAAGTTGGAAAAATGACTAGTATAGTTTCTAGTGGAATTGGTTATAGTAGAAGAATAAAAATGAGAATATTAAATCCTGGAGAAGTTGTAATTATAAACTTATTAAAAAAATAATAAAATTATGATATACTATGATATGGAGTAGAATATGAATTATTTTATTTATAAAGTTGTAAGATTTATTGGAAGACCAATTTATAAAATTGTTTTTAGACCTAAGTATTATGGTGTAGATAATATTCCTAGTAAAGGTGCTGTTATACTTGCTGGGAATCATACTAATAATTTAGATGCAGCTATGATGATAGGAGCGCCTAAAAGAATAGTACATATGATGGCAAAAAAAGAATTATTTAATAATAAAATATCTAATTGTTTTTTTAGAAGTATGGGTTGTATTAGTGTAAATAGAAGTATACATGATGAGAATGCTAAAAGTGAAGCAATAGATGTTTTAAAAAATAATGAAGTTCTTGGGATATTTCCTGAGGGAACAGTTAATAAAACATTATATAAAGATAATGAACAATTAATATTGCCATTTAAATATGGAGCAGTTTCTTTTGCTAAAAAGACTAATGCATATATAGTTCCTTTTGCTATTAATGGAAAGTATAAAATATTTAGTAAAGACTTAAAAATAACTTTTGGTAAGCCATATAAAGTTACAAGTGATTTAGAAAGTGAAAATGAGAAGTTAATGAATATTATTAGTAAAATGATACTGGAGGGAAGAAATGAAAAATGAAAGTGATAAGGATTATCCGTGGTTTAAATATTATAAAGATATGAGAGTTCATATTGATTATCCAGATGTTTCTATGTATGAAATGGTTAAAAGAACTGCTAAAAAATATCCTAGTAGTATTGCATATAAATATTATGGAAATGAAGTAACATATAGATCATTACTTAGAAGAATTGATGATTCTGCATGTGCTTTTGTAAGACTTGGAGTTAAAAAGAAAGATGTTGTTACTATATGTATGCCTAATACTCCTGAAGCTATAATAAGTGTTTATGCTTTAAATAAATTAGGTGCTATATGTAATATGATGCATCCTTTATCTAGTGAAGAAGAATTAAAACAAGGAATAAATTTAGTTAATTCTAGTTATGTTATAGTTGCTGATATAGCTTTTTCTAAAATAAAGAATATTAAAAAAGATATTTCTGTTAAAAAGATAATATATTTACCTATATGTGAATCTATGGATCCTTTAACTAAATTAGGATATAAATTAACTACTGGAAGAAAGGCTATTGCTCCTATAGGAGAAGATGTTATTCCATATTATAGATTTTTAGCAAGAGCTAAGTTTCATAAAGAAACTATTAAAGATGAGGGAGTTAGTAGTGAAACAGCAATTATTTTACATAGTGGTGGTACTACTGGTTCTCCTAAGGGAATAGCACTAACTAATATGAATTTTAATGCTCTTGCATTAAGTGGAGTTGAAATTAATAAAACACTTGGACATGGTAATAGTATTCTTGCTATAATGCCAATATTTCATGGATTTGGACTTGGATGTACATTTCATGCATCATTTGTTAGTGGTGCAACCGCTATAATACTTCCTAGTGTTAATCCACGTAAATTTGATAGTACATTACTTAAATATAAACCTAATATTATAGCTTGTGTTCCAAGTTTATTAGAAGGACTTACTAATAGTAAAAAACTTGCAGATGAAGACTTATCTTTCTTAAAATGTGTTGTTTGTGGAGGGGATGCATTAAGTCCTAAGTTGGCTAAAAGAATAGATGAATTTTTATATGATCATGGTAGTGATACTTTTGTTAGAACTGCATTTGGTATGACAGAATGTACTGCTGGTGCGGCTATGATGCCTATTGAAGAATCACGTGAAAAATCTTTTGGTATACCTATACCTGATTGTTATATTAAAATATGTAGACAAGGTACTATTGAAGAATGTAATTATGGTGAAATAGGGGAAATTTGTATAAATGGACCTACTGTAATGAAAGAATATGTAAATAATAAAAAAGAAACTGATATGGTTTTAAAAAAACATAAAGATGGTAAGATTTGGCTTCATAGTGGAGATGCTGGGTATATGGATAAAGATGGATTTATTTATTTTGAAGCAAGAATTAAGAGAATGATTGTATCTAGTGGATATAATATTTATCCTGGGCAATTAGAAGATATTATATGTGAACATCCTTATGTTAAAACTTGTGCTATTGTGGGTGTTCCTCATCCATATAAAAAAGAAGTTGTTAAAGCATATATTGTTCTTAAAGATGGACTTGTGCTTAATAGTGAAATAAAAAAGAGTATTAGAGAGTATTGTGAAAAGAATATTGCTGCTTATGCTCTTCCATATGCATATGGTTATAGAAAAGAATTACCTAAAACTAAAATTGGTAAAGTTGCGTATAAAGAACTTGCTGTAAGTGATGATGGTGAAGAATAGTGAAGAGTTATAAAAGTGAGTTTGGTTATAGGTTATTAAAACCATTTATAAAGACTATGTTTAAATTAAAATATAAGCCAACTGTTATTGGAAAAGAAAATATTCCTAAAAGTGGTGCTGTTATATTTTGTGGTAATCATATACATAAGGATGACCAGTATAATGTTATGATTGTAACTAATAGAGTTATACATTATATGGCTAAGGAAGAGTATTTTGAGGGTAATATGGCATGGTTTTATAGGTTTGTAGGTTGTATTAAGGTTGATAGAAGAATTCATGATGAGAATGCTAAAAGTGAAGCTTTAGATATTTTAAAAAGTGGTGGTGCTTTAGGAATATTTCCTGAGGGAACTAGAAATAAGACTTTTGGAACTAAAGATGAAGTTGTTATGTTACCGTTTAAGTTTGGAGCAGTTAGTTTAGCTCAAAAAACTAATGCTTTAATTGTACCTTTTGGTATAAGTGGAAAGTATACTAGAGATGGAAAGTTAACTACTAGAATAGGAAAACCTTTTAGTGTTAATGATATGTCTTTGGAAGATGCTAATAAACTTTTAAGAAAAAAAATACTTAAATTAATGCAAAAAAGTGAATAATAGTATATAATATACAAATGTGAGGTGAAACTCTATGAAATTTATTTTAACTGCTGGTGGAACAGGAGGTCATATATATCCTGCTTTAGCAGTACTTGATGAAATAAAGAAAGATAAGAGTAATGAATACTTATATATTGGTACTAAAAATAGAATGGAAAATGAACTAATACCTAGTATGGGGATTCCTTATGAAGGTATAGAAATTTATGGATTATCTAAAACTAATATGGTAAGAAATTTAAAAAATATTAAGTGCATTTCTAATTCTTATAAAAAGTGTCTTGCTATAATGGATGCTTTTAAACCTGATGCTGTAATTGCTTTTGGTGGTTATGTTACATTACCTGTTTGTTTAGCAGCAAAAAAACGTGGTGTTAAAGTATTCTTGCATGAGCAAAATATGCTACCAGGTAAGACAAATATCTTTTTATCTAAAAAAGTAGATGCTGTATTTGTATCATTTAAAGATGGAACTAGAAAACTAAAATGTAAAAATATTATTTATACTGGTAATCCTGTTAGTCAAAGAGCTATAGAATGTAAAAAGTTTAATAAAACAGAATTAGGATTTGATAAGAATAAAAAATTAATAATAATAGTTATGGGTTCTCTTGGAAGTACATCTGTTAATGAAAGACTTTTAGATTTTTTAAGAACATATGAAAAAGAAGACACTGAAATATTATTTATTACTGGTAAATCAAGCTATGCTACATTAAATAATAATTTAATTGTTCCAAAGAGTACAAAAATAGTACCATTCTTTGATAATTTACCAAGTTTAATGAAGAGTGCTGACTTGATAATATCAAGAGCTGGAGCTTCTACTATTGCTGAAATAATGGCAACTAAAACTCCATCTATATTAATACCAAGCCCTTATGTAGCAAATAATCATCAATATTATAATGCTCTTGATTTAGTAGAAAAAAATATAAGTTTATTAATTGAAGAAAAAGATTTAGATAAAAATACTTTGATTGAAGCTATTGATGAAATGTTTGATGAAAAAACATTTAAAGAAGTAAAAGCAAATTTATCTCAAATAAAAGACATGAGTTCAAGTACTATAATATTAGAAGAAGTAAAAAAGATGGTAAAGGGTAAGAATGAAAAAAAAGGTAAAAAGAAGATTTAATTTTTTAAGATTTATTACATTTATAATAACAATATTTATATTATATATAGTTATAAGTTTTTTACTTAGTATTAAGACTAAAAATATAGTTATATTAAATAATAATTATTATAATGATGAAGTTATAATAGAGAAAGCTGGGATTCAAAATTATCCTAAGTTTATTCTTTTAAATTCTAATAAAGTTAAAAAGAAAATTGAATCTTTAGATTTAGTAAGTAGTGTTACAGTTAAAAAGAAATTTAATTTTATATTAGAAATAACTGTAAATGAAAAGAAAATCTTATACTATAATAAATCAGAAAATTATTATAAATTATCTGATGGAAGTACATATAAATCAAATGATGTATATGGAGTACCTACTTTGATAAATTATATTCCAGAAGATATTGAATCTAAATTTATAAAGAAATTTAGTCAAATTGATAGTAGTATAATTAGTGAAATAAGTGAAATAGAGTATAGTAAAACAGAATTTGATAGTGAAAGATTTTTACTATATATGAATGATGAAAATTTAGTATATATTACTGTTAGTAAAACAGAACTTTTAAATAAATATTTAGAGATTGTTGAAACACTAGAAGGTAAAAAAGGTATATTATATTTAGATAGTGGTAATTATTTTGAAATAAAAGAAAAATGATATGTATAAAGCATATCTTTTTTAATATAATTTAATATGGAAAAATTAGATAAATTTAAAAAATTTGTTTCAAATCATCCAGAATTTGTAGATTATGTTAAAAAGAATAATGTTTCATGGCAAACTTTATATGAACTATATGATATTTATGGTGAAGATGATAAAGTTTGGAATAAATATATTAAAAATGATATAAAAGATTCTATTAATATAAAAGGACTTTTAAATACTCTTAAAAACATTAATTTAGATTCTTTAGAAGAGAATATATCTTCTATACAAAAAGCAGTTGGTTTAGTAGAAGAATTGACTCGTGAAGATGATAAGAAAGATAGTGAAGTAAAAGCTAAAGAAGAAAAGATAGATAAACTTTATGGTGAATAATGAAATATGAAATATTAGAAAAATTACGTAAAGATCCTAAGTATTTAGAATTCTTGAGACAAAATTCTTATTGGTATAAAAAATTAAATAGAAATCCTGATTCTTATCATGAATTTATTGATGAAATGAAAACAAAATATAAGCTTAGAACTATAGATAAAATAGATAATATTGTTGATAGTGTAGACTTAATAAGTAAAATTATAAATATAACAAATCAATAAAATTTCATATAATTTACACTTTTTGTATATTTTTATTTTTTAATGTTGACATATAATTCATCTTGTTGTTATAATTAAAACATAAAGATAAAGGGTAAAACCCTATAAGAAAGGAAAGTGAAAATATAATGAAAAAGAAAGGATTTACATTAGTTGAATTATTGGCTGTTATCGCTATTTTAGCAATTTTAGTTATCATAGCTTTACCAAATGTATTAGGTATGTTTAATGATGCTAAGAAGAGTACATTCAATACTGAAATTCAATCTATATTCAAGCAAGCACAAACTGACTTTGTTCAAGATAGTCTTGAAACATCAGGAGCTAAAGTATATTGTAATGGTCTTACTATTGAAGGAATTACTTGCAATAATGCTTTACAAATAACTACTACTAAAAACTATTATGTTGCAATGGATAGTGCTGGAAATATAACAAATATTGCTGTTTCTGATGGCTCATTTGTTTATGCAAAGACTGGAACTATTTCTGTTACTGATATTAAAAAAGATGACATTCAAGATGCTTCTTCAAATAAACTTATTAAAGATTCAGATGGAAAAATAGTAGTAGATTCAACTACAAAATAAGATATTAAAAAAGCTTTTAAAAGCTTTTTTATTTTGTCAAAAAAATTAACAATTATTTTTATAAGTGTTGCAATAAAAAATGATTAATGATAAAATTTATATAGAATATGTGAGGGTGTTAGTGATGGAAGAAAAACCAAATGTAGAAGCTGTAGCAAATACAGAAAATACAAAGAAAAATAAAAAAGATTTAGTTATAAATTTAGTTTCAATCTTTATTATGATAGTTATATTTTTAGCAATTGTTATTCCTTTAGTTAAAGATACATTTGCTACTACTGCTAAAGATACATTTGTTGCTAATTTACAAGAAATAGTTAGAACTGCTGGAGAAAAATATGATGCTAGTAGTAGAGATGAAATAATATTTAATAATGCAACAGGTGATTCTGCTGATGCTACACTTTGTAATGATGGATTAGATGCTGATATAAGTGATGAAAAACTATTATATTCAATTGTAATAGATTATAAAGGACGTATTAAACATTTTGCTGCAACTAATGGTTCATATGAATACTTATATGATATGGATGAAGATTCAATCAATTATTTAACATTTGATATGATTGGACAAAATAGTATTAGAATGATTACTGAAGAAAATAAAAATTTAACTAGAGTTAGTTTAGAAAAATGTAGTTATTAAGACTTTTAATGTCTTTTTTTTATGACTAAAATGTTATATAATTTTTATGGTGATTATATGAGTTTGATAATAGGAAGTCATGTTAAATTTAATAATAGTAAGCAATTACTTGGAAGTGTTATGGAGGCTGTTAGTTATAATGCTAATACATTTATGTTTTATACAGGTTCTACTCAAAGTACAAGTAGATGTGTTATTGATGATGATTTAACTTATGAAGCATTTAAGTTAATGCTTGAAAATAATATTAATAATGATAATGTTATTGTTCATGCTCCTTATATAGTTAATTTAGCTAATAGAAAAGATGAAGAAAAATATAATTTTTATTTAGATTTTTTTAGTGAAGAATTAAATAGAGTAAAAAAATTAGGCTTTAATAAGATAGTTTTACATCCAGGTAGTGCAGTTAATTGTAGTAGAATAGAAGGATTAAATAATATTATTTACGGATTAAATAAGGTTTTTGATAACACTTTAGATACTATTGTTTTATTAGAATTTATGGCTGGAAAAGGTAATGAACTTGGTACATCTATTGATGAAATTAAATATATAATAGATGGTATTAAAGATAAAAATAGAGTTGGAGTTTGTTTAGATAGTTGTCATATGAATGATGCTGGTATTGATATATCTAAATTAGATGAATTTTTAGATGAGTTTGATAATAAAATTGGTATTGATAAAATAAAATGTTTTCATTTAAATGATAGTAAAAATCAAATGGGTTCTCATAAAGATAGACATGATAATATTGGATATGGAACAATTGGATTTGATAATTTAATTAATATTACTACTAATAAGAGATTAGAAGGAGTTCCTTTTATATTAGAAACACCATATATTAATAGAAATTCTAAAGAAGAATATCCACCATATAAATATGAAATAGAGAATGTTAGAAATAAAAAATTTATTGATTTTATTCAATAAGTTTTTTATGATTTTTATAGAATAGAGGTAAATAATTATGAAAAATAAAAAAGGTTTTACATTAGTAGAATTACTTGCAGTAATAGCAATACTGGCAATACTTGTTATAATAGCATTACCAAATGTACTTAAAATGTTTGTTGAAGCAAAGAAGAGTACTTTTGTAACTGAAGTAAAAAATATTTATAATGAAACAGCTAAAAAGTATATTAGTGAATCTATGAATGGTGAAAAGATATCTACTATAAGTTCTAAAGATAGTAGTAAACTTGATATGACTGGAGAAGAATTAGATTATTGTATAATTCTTGATAGTCAAGGAAAAGTAGAGAAGTTAGCTGTTGGTAATAATTCATATTATATAATGCTTAATGATGTAGAAAGTATAAATTCTATAACAAAAGAAAATGTACAAGAAGGCAAATTAAGTGATATGAAATGTGATGCTTCTGCATTTAAAGTAAAACTTGATTGTAAATTTGATGGAAAACTTACACAAGGAGCAGAATATACAAATGGACAATATACATATAGGTATATGCAAGGTGGTAGTTATGCTAGTTCTGGTTTGGCTTGGGGAAATATAAACATTGATGGATGGGGAGTACAACTTACTGATAAAACAAGTACTGGTGATGTAGAAACTAATTTATGCACTACAATTAATGGAAAACCAATTGTGTCAATGAGTTATATGTTTTCTGATTCACAAGGTAAATCATTAGATTTAAGTAGTTTTGATACATCAAGTGTAACTGATATGCGTGGTATGTTTTCGGCTAGTGCAGCAACAGAAATAAAAGGTTTAGAAAATTTTGATACAAGTAACGTTACAAATATGGGAGATATGTTTAATTGGTCAAAAGCAACGACACTAGATGTAAGTAATTTTGATACATCAAAAGTAACCTATATGGGTTATATGTTTAATTATAGTAGTGCAACAGAAATAAAAGGATTAGAAAAATTTGATACAAGTAATGTTACAAATATGTGTTCAATGTTTTATGGAGCAAAAGCAACGACACTAGATGTAAGTAATTTTGATACATCTAATGTAACCAATATGGGTTATATGTTTGTTTACAGTGCCGCAGCAGAAATAAAAGGTTTGGAGAAATTTAATACTAGCAAGGTAACTAGCATGGCAGGTATGTTTTCTAATAGTGCAGCAACGGAAATAAAAGGTTGGGAGAAATTTAATACAAGTAAAGTAACTAGCATGGCAAGTATGTTTTCTAATACTAAACTTGCAACATTGAATTTAAGCAGTTTTGATACATCAAGTGTAACTAGCATGGCAGGTATGTTTTCGGCTAGTGCAGCAACAGAAATAAAAGGTTTAGAAAATTTTGATACAAGTAAAGTAACCAATATGAGCAATATGTTTAATTGGTCGAAAGCAACATCATTAGATTTAAGCAGTTTTGATACATCGAATGTAATTGATATGTATTCAATGTTTAGTAATAGTGTAGCGACAGAAATCAAAGGTTTGGAGAAATTTAACACAAGCAAAGTTACATATATGAGATCAATGTTTTATGGTTCAAAAGTCAAAGTGTTAGATTTAAGTAGTTTTGATACATCGAATGTAACTAATATGCGTGGTATGTTTTCGGCTAGTGCAGCGACAGAAATCAAAGGTTTGGAGAAGTTTAATACAAGCAAAGTTACAGATATGAGCAATATGTTTAATAGATCAAGCGCTACAACGCTAAATTTAAGTGGTTTTGATACAACTAATGTTACTGATATGAGTTATATGTTTCAAAATGCTTCTGCTACTACTGGATATGCTAGAAATGAAGAAGAGGCTACTAAATTTAATGCTACATCTGGTAAACCTTCTGGTCTTACATTTGTTGTTAAGAATTAATTTTTTAGGAGTTTGTTATGAAAAATAAAAGAGGATTCACGTTTGTAGGATTGTTTGGAGTATGAAAATAAAAGTTTATTGATTTTATTCAATAAACTTTTTATATTCGTTATATTTTTCTATTATTTTTTGATATAGTTGTTTGTTAAGATTTGATTCATATTTTGAAATATAATTCATGAAATTTGAGCTTAATATTTCTTCGTAGTTATTTTTAATTACATTATAAATTAAATCTATTTCTTCGTTTGATGATGGGGTGTATTCTTTATTTAGATAATTTATAATATCTTGTTTTGTTAATTTATTGATGTAACTTTTTAATAATTCTTTTTTCATAATAAAAGCCTCCTATTAAAGTTTATTAATAGAAGACTTTTTTATTCGTTTAATGATTTTATTGCATTTATAATGGATAATTTACCATATTCGTATGTTAAACTTCCTTGTTGAAATAAAACATATGGTTTTTTAAGTGGGCCATCACATGATAGTTCTATTGAAGAGCCTTGTGTAAATGATGGGGAAGCCATAATTATTTTATGTTCATATCCTGGCATTGGTGATGGGTATGGTGTAACATGTGAATCGATTGCTCCTGATGATTGAATAGAGGAAGCATATTTGATGATTTCTTCTTCTGTATTAAAATATATTAATTCTACAATATCTGCTCGTGGTTCGTTATATTTTGGTGATACTTTATAGTTTAATTCTTCTAAAACTTTACTTGTTAGAATAGATATTTTTAATGCATTTGATACTACTGATGGGGCAAAATATAGTCCTAGTAAGAACATTCTATTAGCATTATCTGAAGGACCTACATGTTTTCCTTCACCTGGTAGTGTTAATCTTTCTGCACATAGGTTAACTAAATTTTCTTTTCCAACTATGTAAGCACCATTTGTTGATATTCCTGCGCCTAGATTTTTAATTAATGAACCAACACATATATCTGCTCCAACTTTGCATGGAGTAGTTGTTTCTACAAATTCACAATAACAATTATCTACAAAAACTATTGTGTTTGGACTTATTTTTTTAATTAACTTAATTACTTTTTCAACTTTGTCTATTGTTAATGAATCTCTTAAGCTATATCCTCTTGATCTTTGAATATGTACTACTTTTATTGATTCTTTTTCTAATGTTTCTTTTATTTTTTTATAGTTAAAGTTATTTTCTATTAAATCTATTTCTTTATATTTAACGTTGTAACTCATAAGTGAACTGTTATTAGGCTTAATTCCAATTACTTCATGTAATGTATCATATGGTGTTCCTGAAATAGCTAAAAGTGTCTCATTTGGTCTTAAAAGTGCCTGTAATGCAACATTTATAGCATGTGAACCTGATATGAATTGATTTCTTACGATTCCACTTTCTGCATCTAATACTTTTGCAAATATTTGGTCTATTTTATCTCTTCCTTCATCATTATATCCATATCCATTAGTACCTTTTAAGTCATTTTCACTTATTTTAAATTCATGAAATGCATTTATTACTTTTTTACTGTTTTCTAATGTATTTTTATCTATTTGTTCAAATATATTTTTTAATTCTTTTTCACATTTGTTAACTAAATCTTCTAGCATTTTTTACCTCCATCTATTTTGATAATACTATCATTTATATAACTTGCTTCTTCTGTACTTAAAAAATATACTAATGAAGCAATTTCTTTAGGACTAGCAAATCTTCCTAATAAAATTTTATCTATTTCTTTTTGTTTAAAACTTTCATCTAAATCTTTATTCATTGGTGTATCTATCCATCCAGGACAAATACAATTTACATTAATATATGGACTATAGTGATTAGCTAAATTATGTGTTAGATTTATAACTCCTGCTTTTGAAGCATCATAATCTAAACTATATTCATAATAAGAATCTATTGCATTAGATGAAGATATATTTATTATTTTACCTTTCTTATTTTCTAACATTAAATTTCCAAATGTTCTACTAACTAAGAATAATGAAACTAAATTTGTATCTAATATTTTAATAAAATCATCTTTTGTTTTTAAATTAAAATCTGTATCTATAGCAATTGCTGCATTATTAACTAAGCAATCTAACATGCCAAATTCTTTTATTATAATTTGTTTCATATTTTCTATTTGTGATTCATTTGTTATATCGCACTTTATAGTTATAGCTTTTGTATGATAAGTATTTTCTATATAACTTTTTAATTCTTCTGCTTCTTGTTTATTTTTATTATAATTTATTATTACATTGTAGTTATTACTTGCAAATTTTTCTATTATGGTTCTACCTAATCCTATACTAGAACCTGTTACTAATACAACTTTTTTATCCATATTTTTCACCTGCGCATATTATATCACGATTTATATAAAAGTTTTATATTTTTTTAATTTTATGTTATTATTAATATGAGGTAAAGATATGAATGAAATATATTTGACTGATTTGGTTGTAATACCAACTAGAGAAGTCTTAAAAAAACAATTTGAGGGTGAAAAGTTTATTTATGTATCTGATATACATAAATTCTTAAGTAGAAAAGTTATTGTTAGAAAAACAGAAAATGGATTATATGAAGAAATAGTGACACATAGATTATTTAATTCTTTGCCACTTGATATGCTTGCTACTTTTGTTATAAGTAATATTTCTGGATATGTTATTATTCCTAGTGAACTTGGAAGTAGACTTGATGATAGTAGTTTTGGATATAAAGTAATAAAAGAATATGTAATTAGTCATAAAAGTGATGAATATAATAAAGAATTAAATGAGTTTATAGTGAACGCAAATAATTTTAATAGGAAATATGTAAATAAGGAGAAAAATGAAAAAGAAGAATGTAAAAATGCTTCTATGAGGTTATTAACTTTAGAAAATAGGGGTAAATAGATAATTTCTTCTGTCAATAGTTTTTGAAAATGTCTTAAAAAATTCTAAACATTAGCGGGAAATTC
>CAZBAZ010000030.1:0-14228 GCA_964490375.1 uncultured Clostridium sp. | reverse complement strand
TTTGTCTTCTCATTAATTAAATACGCAATAACTTTTTAAAACACTACTTTTTTTACCTATTTTTTAACTTTTCTATTACGTTGTGTAAATTATCTGCTTCAATAATCTCTATATCATAATTATTTTCTTTTTTTAATTTTATTGCTTCATCATAATTTTCACTCGGTACGATAAATACTTTTGCCTTATTTTTTACTGCTCCTTTTAATTTATATTTAACTCCATCTATACTTCCTACGCTGCCATCTTCATATATAACTCCAGTACCGGCTATTATATCTCCTTTTGTTAAATCAAATTCAGTAATTTTATTATATATATCAAGGGCACACATAAGCCCTCTAGATGATCCACTTTCATTATCTTTAAATATATATTTTACTCTTGGGTTTGTTACAACATCTTTTAACTCCGCCAAATACATTCCTACTATTACTCTATCATTTTCTTTTTTTAAAATAGCATATGTATCTATTTCTTTATTATCTCTTAAAACCTTAAAAATTATTTTATCATTTTCTTTATATTTAGATATTTCATTTGATAATTCTTCATAACTATTTATTTTTATACCATTTATTTCTTTAATAATATCTCCGATTTTAATATCAGTATTAGAACTATCATAAACAAATGTAACTGTAACATTAACATTTTTTACTTCATATTCTATATTTGCCTCATTAAATGCAGCAATTATGGCATCATAACTAGTTTGTTTTAAATATATTTGGTTTCTTTCTACCACTTCACTTGTACTTTCATTTTCAATTTGAGAATCTTTTGCACTAACCAAATCCCATGAAGGAATGATATAAGAAAGCAATATATTATAAATATTACCTGCTCGCGATGTAACATATGTTAAATTAAAACTTCCTTTACTATCATATGAATTACTTACTTCTATTCTATCAGTTAAATCCTCTAATCCTCCTGGACTATAAACATAATAATCAAATTTTATAAATAATAAAGATAATAGTACTGCATAAATAATAAAAAACTTATAATTTGCTTTTAATTCTTCTTTAATATACTTTAATATTTTTTTTATCATATTTTACCTTTCATATTAATATTATATCATAAAGAAGAAATTTATATGAAAAAACTAAAATATTTATTTTTAAGCTTTATTTTAATTATTTTTATTTTGAATATTAATATTATCATAGAATCTACTAAGTATTCTACTATATTATTTTTTAATAAAATATTTATTACTATTGTACCTTTTATTATTTTATCTGATATATTGATTTATTTTGATTATCATATATTTTTAAAGAATACTATTGGTAAATTTCTATCTAAATTATTTAATATTGATTCTAGTACTAGTATTATATTTATACTAAGTATTTTAACTTGTTCTCCTAATAATGCTATATTTACAAAAGATATGTTAGATAATAATGAAATAGATATTAATACTGCTAATAAAATAATGTGTTTTACTTATTTTCAATCTATTCCTTTTGTTATAGGTACTATAGGTGTTGGACTATTTAAGAGTTTTAAAATTGGTTTATTTTTATACTTTATAATGTTAATTAATAATATAATGATTGGTTTATTTTTAAGACGTGAAAAGTCTAATTATACTATTAAAAATAATATTAAAAATAAAAGTAGTTTTTTTGAGGTTCTTAAAAATTCTATAATGAAATCTATTAATACTTCTTTAATTATTCTTGGTAATTTAATTATATTTACTATTATAACTAATTTGATAAAACATTATATTAATATAAATCCTTTAGTTTTGAGTATTTTAAGTGGAATACTTGAGTTAACTAATGGTGTTATATCTGTTAGTTCACTAGATATAGTATTATATTTAAGAATAATTTTAATAAGTTTTTTAATTAACTTTACTGGTATTTCTATTATATTTCAAAGTACGAGTATATTAGGCAAATACAAATTAAATATAAAAAGAATACTAATCATTAAGTTAGTATTCTCTATTATAAGTGCTTTTATTGCTTTATTTACCATTAATTTATTTTAATACATTTTGATATGATATAAATCTATTTAACAGTGAATACTAAAGTAGAAGGTTTACTAGAAGTAGCATTAAATTTAGTTGCTTCCTCGGAATTTCTAGCATAACCAGTTGTTGCTTGTGATCTTTCAAACATACAACTCATATCAGTTACATTTGATGTGTTAAAGCTACTTAAGTCTAATGTTGTAGCTTTTGACTTGCAAAACATAAAACTCATATTTTTTACTTTTTTCGTATCAAAATTTTCCAAGCCTTTTATTTCCTTGGCTAAACAATCTAAAAACATGTTTTGCATATTTGTTACATTTGACGTATCAATGCTAGTTAAATCTATACTTGAAGGACGTGAAGTATCAAACATACCTTTCATCGATACAATTGGTTTGCCATTAATAGTTGAGCATAACTCTGATGTAACAGGATCAGTACTTTCTTTATCAGTAAGTTGTACTCCCCAACCGTCATCGCTCATATTTAGCCAGCACAATGAATAACTTCCTTCCATACAACCTTGTTGCTTATATCTATATGTATATTGTCCATTTACATATTCTGCTCCTTGTACTAAATCACCATCATAAGTACATTCATTTTTTTTCTTATCCCATTTTGCTGTTAATTTTGTATCTTTTTTAAAATAAGTATTTGATACTTTTATATTTCCATTTGCATCTATTATTTGAGTATTTTTATCATCATAATAACCTGCAAATGTCTTTTTATTCATTAATGGAATAGTGATTTTATCTACTTGAATATCATTTCTATCATAATAACCACTACCAGACTTTAATATTAAATATTTATTTCCTGGTGATGTTACATCTTTACCTGAATCTAATAATATAGTATATTCTATTCCAGGTATTTCTATAGAAGCATAATAATAAACTCCGCTTCTTTTAAATACGCCTATCATATAATGATATGGTTCAGCACAATTATTACTATATTTTCCTGTTGATGCATCAAGTTTTTCTTCATATGTTTGATATAATAGTTGCCCTGTAGTTGAATCATATTTAGGATTACCATTACTATCTTTTTGGGTATCTGTTACTTTACAAGTAGTAAGAGTTTTCATATATTCAATAGTTCCATTATCATATTTATTTATTGCTTCATAAACTGCATCTACTTTTTTTGTATCATCTTTTGTTTCTATAACTCTTGTTAATTCTTGATCATTTAATGCTTTAAAAACATCATAAACAGTATATATTTTTACTAAGTCTGTAGTTTCAAACAATTTTGAACATTCATTTATTGTGTTTCCTGATTCATCAGTTGATGTACCTAGTAGTTTACCCATATATGTTGTATCACATGTATTTTTGTCTGCTACAAATGGATATTGTTTATCAGTTTTTAAGCTTTTTATTTCAGTTTCATCATCAGTGGTTTCAACTTTGTAATATTCTTTTTCTGTAGCTCCCATTTGACTTATTGAATATAAAAGGTATATATCTGAAGATTTATTATAATCTTCTTTTTCTTCTGTTCTTCTTGATATTAATGAATATGTTAATAATAACATTGTTAGTGCTAACATAACTACTACTAAAACTACAACACTTTCTAAAAATACAAATCCTTTCTTTTTCATTATTTACCCTCACTAATTACATATGGATTACTTGGATTTCCATCACCTTTATTTATAGATATACTTGATTTTAATGTAACTACAGGAATTGCATATATATTTGTAGTTGATGGGCTTGTATTTGATATTGTAGCTGATGAGTTAATATAGAACATTTCAGTAGTACTTGCTCTATTCATTGCCCAATAGTTAAATCCTGTTTGTAAATAACATTTTACTCCTTGACAAGCATAATAAATTTCAGGAATACTCACTAATCCTACTGGATATTTTAATTTCATATTTCCTTTTTCTTCATCAACTGTTCCATTAGCATAATATGAATCCCAATTATATCTATCTGTATTATCTGTTCCAGAACAATTAAAACTACTTTTTATCATTGTTGTACTGTTGCAATAAATGGCATCTGTTACTTTATCATTACCAACTCCAAATGTGTCTAGGTACCAATTATCTAATGAATTGTTAACATTTGAATTATTATAAACAGTTGTTGTTTCATCATAAATTGTATTTAATTTTTTTTCATATTTTGATGGGCATGTCCCATTACTTGAAGCTGAAGAATAAATCAATTTTATATCTCCGTTTTCAATGGTTCTCATAATTCTATAACAATTACTTTGATATATTGCATAATTATTATAAACTTCGCCTCTATAAAAATATATTCTACTAGACATTCCATCATCATTTTCATCTACATTATCTATATAATAAAGTCCTTTTGTATCACCATAGTTTTTAGTAACTTTATCATCTAATAAAGTACATGGAGGAGTACTAATATTTTCTTGTTTTGATGTTACATTCCATACTGTATCATTTAATGTATAACTATATAATACATTAGTAAATGTTGAATCATCAGTGTGAAGTACAAACGTTCCATTATCTAATTCATCTATTGATGTTCCATTTAAATTAGATATACACATTCTAAATTGCTTTACAGAAGAACCTGTTGTTTCTGAATCTTGTTGTGAAGTGTTATCTTCAATTATTTCATTTATTAATTTAGCTTTTGATAAATCTGAAATATTTATATCATCTTTTATTTTATCATCTATTGCTTCTAAATATTTATTTTTAAAACTATAGCTATTTAAAACAGAAAGCATTAAAAATAAGAATAATATTAAAAATGTATATACTAGTGTCATTGATATAAAACCCTTTTTATTATTCATTTTGAACTCCTTATTATATAGTTTATTATATAACAAATAAAAATAAAAATCTACTTGGATTTTTATTTTACTTACATGTACAATCAGAAATACATAATTTGTCTGTTATTTCTTCAAAAGATTCTTTATTTATATCACTTGCTAATAGTTCATTTCCACTATAATGATAATGAAAAACTGTATCGAAACAATCTAATTCAATTATTTTACCATTTTCTTCTACTTTGACATAATATCCAAGATTGGAACTTCCCTTTATTTCTAATTCTTTGGCTCCATTATTTTTTTTACATTCAATTGAACTATATTCTAATGGTCCTTTAGCTCCTGCCATTATATCTTTTTGATAACTCATATTTGCAGTTGATACAATACTTTTACAACTTGTTACTAAGCTTGATGAAACTATTTGACTGTCTTTTTTTATAACTAAAAAGTATATTGTTACAACTGAAGCAATTGCAAATAATATAAATAGCCATAATACTCCATACTTTCTCATATTTTTATTCCTAATCTTCTTTTACAACTATTAATCCTTTTTCAACTTCTTCAAGTGCTCTTCCTATTTCTTTTTTAGAAACATATTCACTTTCTGGCATTTGAAAATGCTTGTATTCTTTCATAATTTTTGCTCTATCTGCAGCTATATGAACTAGTTTGTATTTAGAGTCTACTATGTTCAATAATTTGTCTATTGAAGGATATATCACTTTTACCATCTCCCTATATTATTAGTATAAGTTATAATTAATTAGTTTACAAATAAATTAGTAAACTTTTGACAATGACTAGACAATATATTTTATTCACTATCTTCTATAAATGTTTTACTTTTATGTGGTTCATCAAATAATAAACCCGGATAACCTTGTTGCCTTAATGCTTCATAAGTCATTATAGCTACTGTATTTGATACATTTAATGCTCTTACCCCATCTGTCATAGGCATTCTCATACATCTATCTAAATGAGGCTTTAATATACGTGGTGGTATGCCTGTACTTTCTTTGCCAAATACAAAATAATAGTTTTTTGTGGAATCACTATAATCAAAATCACTATGTGGTTTATGACCATATCTAGTTAAGAAATAAAATTCTCCATCATTTTTTGAGAAAAAGTCATCTATATTTTCATATACAGTATATTCACATTTATCAATATAATTTACTCCACATCTTTTAATATATTTGTCTTCTAAGCTAAAACCTAATGGTTTAATTAAATGTAATTTACTTCCCGTGGCTACGCATGTTCTCATAATGTTTCCAGTATTTGCTGGTATTTCTGGCTCAAATAAAACAATATTTATCACTCTTCATCACCGATGAATATTTTAGCACAATCGTAATGCAAAAGAAACAATTTTATGTTATTTGTTTTGATCATTTAAAGTAACATTAACTTCATCTTTTACATTAGTCCATAATTTTTTTAAACTATTAAATGTAAGTGTATCATAAACTTTATTTGGTTCTATCCATACTAACTCATGAACTTCTTGTGAATCATTATCACTATGTCCATTATCAATTGCTAAATAATAATATACATCAGATTCTTCATTTTTTGAATTAGTGTAATGTTCTACGTAAATTGGATTTTCTTTAATAATGATTGCTACTCTTTTTGTTTCTTCTGCTGTTTCTCTTATAGCACATTCCATTAATGTTTCATTTTTTTCTAAGTGTCCTTTAGGAAAAGTATAATCATTATATTCTTTTCTATAAATTAAGCCTATTTTCTTAAGTTCTTTATTTATTAGAATACAGCCTGCTTTTTGTATCATTCTATCTCCTTAATTTTAGTTCTATTCCAACTACTCCATACTTATTTTGTTCTTCTTCTGAATAATATAATTGCATATCTTCTGGATTTGCTTCTTCATTTTCTTTATATCCAAGTGATATTTTATTAAAGTGATTATATAATTCTTTGAATGATTTATAAATATGTAATTTGATAACTTTTGTCATAAGTTTTTCATTTGTTATTCTATTTGTAAATTCAATATTATCTCCTTCATTAATTTTTCTTCTCTTTTCATCATAAAGTCTCATTTCAATTGTTTTTGTACCATCTTTTATTAAATTAAATGGTTCATCATTTAAACGCATTTCATGTGTCATTTTAGTTCTCCTTATAATTAATTTTCCTTTAAAATATTATATCACTATGATATATATTTTTCTATTTCTTTTATGAAAACTGATTTATTATTAGAATTAACTAATAAAAATACTTTCTTTTTACATCTAGTTAATGCTACATAAAATAGTCTTCTTTCTTCACTATATGGAAAATTATCACTATTATCTAGTAATAAATTTATTAATGGTAAATCAGTTATTTTACTTGGAAAACTCATCCCTGTATTTTTATTATTTAATATTATTACATAATCTGATTGTAATCCTTTTGAAGAATGTATCGTTAAAAATTTTATATTTAAATCTATTCTTTTTGAATAAATAATATCTAAACATTTATCTTTATAATTATATTCTTGATAAAAATTTTTATTATATTTTAGTATTTCTAAATCACTTTTGTATCTACCAAGTAAATAAATAGTACTATAATTTTCTAATTTTAATAATTCTTTTTCAAGTTCATTTAAACATTCTTTATAATTATCATTTTCTATTATTTTTATTGCATTTTTATAATTTATTTTAGAATTAACTTTCTTTTTTATTTGATTTGGATTTTTCATAATAAATTTACTACTAATATTTGCTATTGACGAAGAAAACCTATAAGTATTTTCTATTCTTGTTATGTAAGAGGTTCCAACATATTTTTCATAGTTAGTTATTAGACTAATATCACTACCAGAAAATCTATAAATACTTTGCCAATCATCTCCAACACAAAATAATTTATAAAATGATTGATTTCTAAGTGACATAAGTAAATTAAATCTTCCATAAGAAATATCTTGATATTCATCAACGATAACATATTTATAATTATGAATAAATAAGTTTTCTTTAATACATTTAGTAGATAGATTAATCATATCATTAAAATCAATAAGATTATTTGTTTTTAAATATTCATTATATTTCAAATAAATCGGTTCTAATAAATCAAGTAATAATTTATCATAATAATTAAGTTTTATTTTTCTTATGTTTTCAATTTTTAGATTATTATTTTTTATTAGATTAATTAGTGTTTCAAATATAGATGATATTTCTATATAAAAACCATTATTCTTTAATATTTTTAACAATTCTTTATTTGATACTGGAGTTAATTTTATATTATATTTTGATAATTCATTTATTAATGATTGAATATTTAAATACTTTGTATTAATTATTATATTATTTTTTGATTTAATATTATTTTTATAGCTTATATATACATTATAATCAGTTAGATAAAAAGAATTATTATAAATATATTTTATATTATTAACATATAGAAAATTTGCAATTGATACTTCCGTTTTGTATCTTACTTTTTCTTCTTTTAAAGTTATTAAATCATTATTTTTAATATTTATATAATAATCAACCAAATTACTTATAAATATACTATCTTTAATTAATTCATATAGTGTATTTATAATAAAAGAACTTATATTATCTGTATATATATTTGGTATATTTAAACTACTCTTTTTTATAATTTCTAAACCTAATTTATGAAAAGTATAAACGTCTATTTTAGTATTTATTTCTTTTTCTATTCTTTCTTTCATTTCTTTAGATGATGAAGAAGTAAATGATAAAATTAATATCTCATTTGGAAGAACTTTATTTGTTTTTATTAAATATTTTACTTTTCCAATAATTGTTGTTGTTTTTCCTGAACCTGCACTGGCTATTACTAATTGACTACTACTATTATTAATAATTGAATCTATTTGATTAGAGTCCAAATAATTATTTTCTATTTTTCCATATATTTCATTAAAATATTTTTCATTGTGTTTTTTAATACTTAAATCTATATTTAAATATTTATTATAAAGAGTTTTATATTTTTTTAAATATTTTAAGTATTTTATACCAAAAATTATCTTTAATTTATTTGGAAATTTTAATTCTTCTTTATTATAATTTTCTATGATATTAGTGTTATTAAAAAAATCATTATATTTTGTCTTCCATATATTTAATTCGTTTAAAGATTTGTTAATTTTATTTTTCACATAGACTCCTTAGTCATAAATTATAACAAACTAAATTAAAAAAGCAAACACTAAATTTGCTTTCTAACTTTTAATATTCTAAATGCATTTAATATAGCTATTATTGACACTCCAACATCTGCGAATACTGCAAACCACATTGTTGCCATTCCTAAAGCTGATAATAATAAAACAGATATTTTAATTGTTATTGCAAATATTATATTTTGTTTTACTATTTTCATAGTTTTTCTTGAAATATTTATAGATTCTGCTATTTTTGATGGTTCATCTGTCATTATAACCACATCACTTGCTTCAATAGCAGCGTCACTTCCAAGTCCACCCATTGATACTCCAATATCAGATAATGCAAGTACAGGAGCGTCATTAATTCCATCTCCTACAAATAGAAGTTTACCTGAAGCTGTTTTTTCTTTCATTAATTCTTCTACTATTTTAACTTTATCTTGAGGTAATAATTCTGAATGATATTCATCTAAATTTAATTCATTTGAAACTTTCTTACTAATAGAATCTTTATCTCCAGTTAGCATTACTATTTTTTTAACATTATTTTTTCTAAAAAGTTTTATTGCTTTATATGAGTCTTCTTTTATCTTATCAGAGATAGTTATTGTTCCTTTAAATTCATTATTTATTGCTATATATATTATTGTTCCTAATTCATTTACTACATCATATTTTATTTTATATTGTTTTAATAGTTTTTCATTTCCAACTAAAACATCTTTATTTTCTACTTTAGCATATACTCCTTTACCAGGAATTTCTTTTGTTTCAGTTACTTTTTTTGTATCCATTTTTTTTGAATATTTATTTTTTATAGATATAGATATTGGATGATTAGAGAATATTTCTGCATATGAAGCATATTTTAATAACTCTTCATCACTTATTCCAATAGCATTTATATTTTGAACTTTAAATTCTCCCTCTGTTAGTGTTCCAGTTTTATCACATACTATTATTTCTGTTTTTGATAATGCTTCTAAATAATTGCTTCCTTTAACTAAAACCCCGATTCGTGAAGAAGCTCCAATTCCACCAAAGAAACTTAATGGAATAGATACCACTAATGCACATGGGCATGAAACTACTAGAAACGATAATGCTCTATAAATCCATGTATTAAATGAATCTTTTAATATTAATGGTGGTAATACTGCTAAAAATAACGCAATTATAACTACTATTGGTGTATAGTATTTTGCAAATTTGCTAATAAAGTTTTCACTTGATGACTTTCTACTACTTGCATTTTCTACTAGATTTAATATTTTACTTACTGTGGATTCTCCAAATTCTTTTGTTACTTTTGCTTTTAAAATGCCTGAATTGTTAATACATCCACTTAATACCTCATCACCAATTTTTACATTTCTTGGTACTGCTTCTCCAGTCAATGCTAATGTGTTTAAAGAGGAAGTTCCTTCTACTACTACTCCATCTAAAGGAATTTTTTCACCTGGTTTAATTAATATTATTTCATCTATATTAACGTCGGTTGGATCTACTTTTTCATATTTGTCATTTCTTATTACATTAGCATAGTCTGGTCTAATATCCATCAAATCTGATATTGATTTTCTAGATTTATCAACTGCATAACTTTGAAATAATTCTCCCACTTGATAGAATAACATTACTGAAACTGCTTCTGCTAGATTACCGATACATATAGCACCTATTGTTGCTACTGTCATTAAAAAGTTCTCGTCAAATATCTTTCCTCTACTAATATTTCTAATTGCTTTTAAGATAATATCATAACCAATAATGATATATGAAATAACAAATAATATTTTATTAAAACATTTAATATCAATTTTAAAGAATAATGCAATAAACAATAATATGCTAGAAATAATTATTCTAATTAAGTTCTTTTTCATCTTCTTTGTCATTATATTTCCTCGATATATACATCAGGTTCTTCTTTTTTAATGACTTTTTTTATTTGTTTTAATGCTTCTTCATAATTTGATTCTTCACATTTAAATGTAAATCTTTTAGTCATAAAGCTAATACTTACATCACTAATTAAATCAATTTTACTTAACGCACTTTCTAATTCATTTGTACAAGCTGCACAATCTAATTCTTCTATTTTAAATTTATAACTTTTCATATAAAATCTCCTTTTAACTTCTATGATTAATATGTTCTAAACCAATTTCAAATAATTTTACTATGTGATCATCATCTAAAGTGTAATATACTTCTTTTCCACTTTTTCTACATTTAACTATTCCACTTCTTCTAAGTGTTGCTAATTGATGAGAAACAGCAGATTTAGTCATACTTAATACATTTGCTATATCACAAACACACATTTCATTTTTATCTAATGCAAATAATATTCTGCATCTTGTTGTGTCACCAATTAATTTAAATAAGTCTGCTAAATGATTAAATGTATTTTCACTTGGCATATTATTTTTAACACTATTTACTGACTCTTCATGTATTATATTACAGTCACATATAAATTCGTTTTTTGACATATTTTCTCCTTATTCGGTTGAATATTTATTCAACTATATTAATTATAGTTGAATATGTGTTCATTTGTCAATAATATATATTTAAATTATAAATTATTTACAAAAAAAGACTATTTTGAAACAGCCTATTTTATTTTTCTTCATACAATTTTCTTTAATCTATATTTTAATACTTTCCTTAAAAGAATAACAAAAGAATGTAGAAAAACAGACATTTTTATATTACATTTTTCCTACATTCTTATAGTATCATTAACAATTCATTTCATAAACATATTATATCTTACATAAATTTATTACAGCAATTTGGTTCTGTAACATTACATACTTCATTTTCTTCTGTACATGTGAAACATGGATTATAAGTATGCTTATAAACATGATGATAAATAATTCTTGTATTAATTGGTACAACATGTCCTTGCCCTTTTTTGATAGATTTTTTATTCAAAGCCAAATTAAATATTTTTGTTAAAATGAGTATTTATATTTTATATCATTCTTAAAATTTACATTTCCATTAAATCCATAAGGCTCGCCTAGTATTTCATGGATTTAATAAAATTTTATTAAAACTAGTCTTGATATTTATAGTCTTATCTTCAAATATTTCAATTTTCTCAATTAAATTAATTATTAATTCTCTACTAGGATTTCTCACAGATAAAAACTTATTAATGTAGTCATTTATCATTTTATTTTTAAATTCTTCATTGATATTATTAACACTATTATTCAACTCATTATATCTTTTTTGTTTTATATTTAATTCATTTTCTAATTTTGTTTTTACTCTTTCAAATTGTTCTTCAGTTATTTCTTTATTTAACTTATCAATATAAATAATATCTAAATTATCATTTATTTGTTTAATATCATTAGTTAGTATTTCTAATTCTTTTTTATTATTTGATTTATTATCTTCAGTTAGATTATTTAATACATTATTTTTTATTTTATCTTTATTAATATAACTTAAACACATATTAGTTAATGAATTAATGATTACTTTTTCTAATTTATCATAATTATTTGAATGAGCCCTGCAAAGTTTTTGTTTCATATAAGTTCTATAATAATTACAAATGGTATAACACTTATTATCTTTTTTTCTTCTTGATTGTACTGAAATTCTATGACCACAGTCGCCACAATATAAAAGCCCATCTAATAAATGATTTTCTTTCTTTTCATTTCTTCCAACATTTTTAGGAATTCTTTTTTGTACTTCATAAAATTTTTCTTTATTAATGATTGGTTCATGGGTGTTTTTTACAATTATATAGTCTTTAGGATTATTTCTAACTACTTTTTTTACTTTATAATTAACTTTACTTCTTCTATTTTGTACCATATCACCTATATACATCTGATTAGTTAAAATATCTCTTATTGTTTTAGAATGCCACTCCCCATATTTTAAATTATAATTGCTTTTCCATTCAAAATTATAATACCCAGCTGGTGTTTTTACTCCTTCATTAGTTAACCTCTTTGCTATTTTAAAAAATGATAATCCTTCTAAACACATATTAAATATTCTTTTTACAACTAATGCTTGTTCTTTATTAACAATTAAATGATTTTTATCATTTGGATCTTGAACATATCCGAATGGAGTTCTACTACCAACAAACTTACCTTCTTTTTGTTTTGCTTTCAAACTTGACTTAATCTTTTTGGATATATCTTTGGCATACATATCATTCATTATGGCTTTAAATGGTGCAATATCATTATTAGAATTATCTAAAAATGTGTCTATATTATCAGTAACTGCTATATATCTAATATTATGTTCTGGAAAATACTTTTCAATTAAATTACCTGTACCAATATAATCTCTACCAAGTCTAGACATATCTTTAGTAATAACCATATTAACTCTACCTAATTCAATGTCTCTCATTAATCTATTAAAATCAGGTCTGTCAAAATTTGTTCCACTATATCCATCATCAATATAAATATCATAAATTCTTAAATTATTCTCTTTAACATACTGAAGTAATAAACTCTTTTGATTTGTAATACTCTCACTTTCATATGCTTTATCATCATCTTCACGAGATAACCTTATATAAATACCAACATTATACATCGTGATTTTATCTCCTAACAATTCTTACCCTCTTCTAGAGAAAATTGCGTACATGATGATATTACCTCTCTTTTATCATTTTTACAAATCATTTGAATATATCTTTTTAATTCTTTATTTAAAACATTTATTAAGATATCATTTATATCTTTTTCATTATTAAAAATAAAATTTATTTTATACTTATCCACAAATTTTACACCTCACTTAAATTTATGGATAAACAACTTGTTTTAGTAGTACTAAATCGTACAAATATCTTATTATACATTAATTTAGTATTACCTATAAGCATTCACCTCTTTATAAATCATTCTTTGTCAAATTATATTTCATTAAATAATTTAGTTAATCATCCTAAATATCAATAATTCTGCTAATTTTACACTTGCAAAATTCATCCTACTTAACAGTTTGATATAAGGGATAGTGTTTTATTTTTTAATTATTTTTCTTCTATTTCAAAGTCTAATAATTCTTCACACATTTTTTCATATAAATCTTGTTCATGACCAATAGTATCAATTAAGAACATTTTATCATTTTCATATTCTTTTAAGCCTCTCATATAATAAGGTTTGTCATCATCTAATACAATAAATGGCATAATGTTATTTCTTAAACATTCTTTAAACA
>CAZBAZ010000029.1:0-15037 GCA_964490375.1 uncultured Clostridium sp. | reverse complement strand
TGTCTTCTCATTAATTAAATACGCAATAACTTTTTAAAACACTACTTTTTAGAGTAAATTACTTATTTTTTCTTCTAAATCAACTATTTCTATGCTATTTACCGCTTCATTGATTAAAGGTTCAAAATCATATTTGCTTTCTTCATTATATATATGTTTTAAACTTGGATTAATTACAGGATGTCTTGGGACAAACACTGTACAGCAATCTTCATATGGTTCTATTGAGATATCATATGTATCTATATTCTTTGATATTTCTATTATATCTAGTTTATCGAATGAACAAAGCGGTCTTAGTATTGGATAATTTGTTACATCATTAACAGCTAATATACTTGATAATGTTTGGCTTGCTACTTGACCAACACTTTCTCCATTAACTATTGCTAAGCAATGTTTTTTCTTTGCAACTCTTTCTGCAATTCTATACATCATTCTTCTCATAATAGTTATTAGGTAGTCTGGATCTAAATTTTTATATATTGTCTCTTGAATTTTTGTAAAATTTACAACTAATAATTTACCACCACTATTATACTTTTCTAATTTTCTTGCTAATGCAATTACCTTATTTCTTGCTTCTAAACTTGTATGTGGTCTACTTTCAAAATATAAATAGTATAACTCTACTCCTCTTTTAATAGTTAAATAGCCAGCTACTGGAGAATCTATTCCACCACTTAACATTAATAATCCACGTCCAAGAGTTCCAACCGGATATCCTCCTAGGCACTTGTACCCTTTAGTATAAATATAAACTGCTTCTTTTCTAATTTCTACATTTAGTAATAAATCAGGATTATGAACATCAACTTTACAATCAATATTTTTTAGAATATAGCTACCTAAAATATTATTCATATCCATTGATTTTATTGGATAACTTTTATCACTTCTATTAGTAACTACTTTAAAAGTTTTAAATTTTTCTTCTTTTAATACATCTAAACATAAAGATTCAATATTTTTTTCACTAGTATCTTCACTTTTTAGAGCCACTACTATTTCATGAATTCCAAATATATTTTGAAGCTTATTAACAATAGAATCAATATCTTCTTCTTTTGGAAAAATAAACATTCTATAATAGTCATCTTGTATTTCAAAATCAAAAGAAGATAATTTTTCGAAAATATTCTTTTTTAATGTTTTTATAAAGAAATTTCTATTATCTTTTTTAGTAGTTAATTCACCATATTTTATTAATATTACTCTATTCATTTTAATAATAATTCATTCCATACTTTATCAAATACACTTAAGAATTTTTGTATTTCATCCATAGTAGTTAAATGTGATAAACTTACTCTTATTGAAGTAGTTGATACATCTTTATTACCATTAGCTAGTGCTTTTAATACAACGCTTTCTTCTAGAGAAGAACAAGCAGTTGTTGTTGAAACATATATTTCATATTTTTCTAATGCATGAACAAATGTTTCAGATTTAATTTTCATTAGGCTAAAGTTTACTATTTGAGGAACACATAATTCGTTTGAATTTATTTGAATTGGGTATTTTGAAAGTCCTTTCAATAATTCTGATTTCAATTTTTCACATTTTTTTATGTTTGAGTCTAATTTATCATTCATTAATCTCATTGCTTTTGAGAATGAAACAACTAATGGTAATGCTGGTGTTCCTCCTCTAAACGGACAATTTTCTGTTGTACCATAGATTAATGTATCTATTTGTAAATCTCTTCTTTTATATAATATTCCTATTCCTTTTGGAGCATATATTTTGTGTGATGAGAATGATGCTAAATCTAAATCACTTAAATAGAATTTTGTTTTTCCTAATGCTTGTGTTAAATCACTATGGAATATAACATTTGGATTCTTTTTATTAATAACTTGTCTTATTGTTTTTAGAGGTTGTTTAAAGCCTGTTTCAGAGTTAACTGCACAAATACTTACTAATATTGTATCTTCTCTTATAAGGCTCTCTAAATGATGTAAATCTATTTGTCCATTAGGAAGAATATTTACAAAGTCTACTTCATATCCAATACTACTTAAATAATTCATTACTTCTAAAACACTTTTATGTTCTAATTTTGATGTTATTATGTGTTTACCTTTTTTTACATATTTAAATGCTACACCTTTTATAGCAGTAGTATTACTTTCACTAGCTCCACTTGTAAATATTAATTCTTTTGGATGACAATTTAATATATTTGCTATTTGATTTGTTGCTTGCATTAACAACTCTTTTGATTTCATTCCAAGTGTATGAATTGAATTAGCATTTCCTATAAATTCACGTGTTACTTTGCAATATGAATCTAATACTCTTTCATCTACTGGAGTAGTAGCACTATAATCTAAATATATCATTTTTGACACTTCCTTATATTTCTTGTATAACAGTTAAAATAACTGGTTTACATTGGGTTGCTTTAAATAAATAAGCTCCAACTTTTTCACGCATTTCATTTCTTATTTTTACATAATCAGCATATTTTTCATTAAATATATTTTCTTTTATATTTTCTAAACTTATTCTTTTAATTTCATCTATTATATCCATATTATCTTTTTGATAAATAAATCCTCTTGTTATTATTTCTGGACCTACTAGTATTTTTTTGTCTTTTTTACTTAATGTGGCAGATATTAATACTAAACCATTTTCTCCAAGTAATTCTCTATCTTTAAGTACTAATTCTCCTACGTCTTCACTACTTTTTCCATCAATTAAAATATCATCTACAAAAACTCTATTAAAGTTGTCAACTAATTTGCCATTTTCAAATGTAACAATGTAACCATTTTCTTTTAATAATATATTTTCTTTTGGTACTCCTACTTCATGTGCCAAGTCACCATTTACTACTTGGTATCTATATTCTCCTTTAATAGGCATATAATATTTAGGATTAAATAGTTTAACTAATAGCATTAAATCTTCACTCGAAGCATGATGTCTAACACTTTTGTCTTTTGGTATTGGTGCAATATTAACTCCTTTAATTGCTAATTCATTCATAATTTTAACAAGCATTTTTTCATATGCATCATAGCTTGGTTCAGCAAAACATATTGTATCTGATTGTTCTAATGTAATAAATTTATCATGACCAGCTAAAATTCTATTTATATTACTATATGGGGCTTCTCTATCATTACTGATTAAAATTATAGTATTATTATTTTTTAAATCAGTTAAATTGCCAATTGAATTTTCATCTACATTTAAATATCCTGTTTTAATACATAAATTTACTATTGAATGTAGTTCTTTTCCCATTATAACTATTTTTCTGTCTTTTCCTTTTATTGAATTAAATATTTCTTGAATAGTGTATATATGTAATGGTAAAACAGTAAATATAATTCTACCCTCTTGTTTATCTACTAATTTTTTAAAGAAACCTTCTAATTTATGATTTGGACTTGTATGTCCTTTCTTTTCGGCAAAAACACTTTCTGCCATTAAACAAAGGACACCTTGTTTTCCAATATATGCTAATTTTCCTAAATCCATATCATAGTGTCCACCCATAGTTGGATCTATTACAAAATCTGCCATATAAACTATAGCTCCATCTTCTGTATTAACTGAAAATCCATACGTTTCTGGACTACTATGTGTTACATTAAATGGAAATACACTAAAGTTTTTAAAGTTGATTTTTTTATGAACTGGAATTACATTTAAGTTCTTAATTTGAACTTTTTCTTCAGCACATTGCATTTTAATTATTTCACATGTGTAAGGTGAAGCATATACTTGTAATTCTGGTATTAATTTCAATAAGTCAGTTAATGCTCCCATGTTTTCATGATGTGGATGTGATATAAATAATCCTACAATATTTTCTTTATTCTTTACTAAATAAGAGAAATCAGGAATTACATAATCTATTCCATATACTTTATCTGGAGCATATTTAATACCACAATCAAATATTAAAATCTTACCATCTATATTAACTGTATAAATGTTTTTACCATTTTCATTTAGGCCACCTAAACTCATTATATTTATTTTACTCATTATATCATCTCTCCCTTTAAAAGTTTAAATTGCTTATTGAATTATATCACAAAGCAAGAAAAAAAACTAGTCTTAAGAATAATTTCGGAATTTTGACGAATTTTGATACATTTTAAAAGCACACTTATATTTGTGTGCGTAATTATTTATTACTCATTTTTTTTATTAACTACGTCTATTCCACTATAAATATATTTTAAACTATCGCTTATATTAATTGTGTTATAGTATTCATTTTTAATCATTTCTATTTTAGGTGGAATAGAAATTAATACATTTAAAAGCATTCTTTCTTCTTCTAAAAGTGTTAAATTTTCACTATAAATATCAAGTAAATAATTAAATTCTAATTTATAGCCTTCTTTTTTATAAAATTTATATAAATCTAAAATAGGAGTATCAACCAAATAATTATCGAAACTTAATAGATAACCTTTATCCCTGTATATAAAGTGTTCTAATGAAAGATTATTATGATTAGTACAAACTCTTTCTTTTGTTTTGTTTTCTACTTTTTTATACCATTTATCTAATTCACTTTTAGCATATTTTAATGAACTATCTATTACTGAATAATTTCTGGCAAATAAGTAATGAGATGGTGACATATAAACTTCTTCTTCTATACTTTCTATAATATTTAAATAATATTTTTTTAGATATTCTATATTACTAGATAATTTACTATAAATATTTTTATATTCGCTTTTATTTATTTCTTTAAAATAAAGAGTTTTATAGTGAAGAAGAGAAACTACTCTTATAAATTCTTCTCCTTTAGTCATTTCATGATGTGGTTTGCTTTCTATGAATTCACTTCGTATAAATTCTTCATCATTATCTATTACTTTTGGAAAATTATCAAAATTTCTACTTTCAAGAAAATCATATAATTCTAATAAATCCTTTTTATATTTCTTTTTGACTATCTTATCTTCTATTAGAACACTATTTTTATATTTAGTCATTTACTTGTGGAATAATTATTTTATCTCCTATATTTAATTCACCTATATTATTATAAAGTTTTAATTCTTCTAAAGTTATATTATATTTATTACATATATTTTCTATAGTATCGCCACTTCTTACTATATAAACTTTATATGTATAGTATTTGTTTTCATTAGTAAAATTATTAGTTATATTACTAATATTGTCTTCTATTTTAATATTGTTTTCTTTGATATTGTTTTCTTTTTTAATTTCTTCACTATTAAAATAGTTGTCTATATAATTATCTAAATCATCATTTTCTGATTCTTTAGCATATTTACCCTCATCAATTATAGTTTTCTCTTTACTAAGCATACTTTCTAACGACTCTTTTTCATCGCATGTGATGAGTAAATCTATATTTACTTTTAAAACGTCTTTTATTGGTTCATATTTAAAATCATCTATTTCGATATTAATAGTATCTTTATCTATTCTTTTTGATATGGCTACACTAAATGGAATTGTATAATAGAATTCTTCTTCTTGAACACTTGCTTCAGTTAATTTATAAGTACCACTTATTACTACTGTACCTTCTATGATATCATCATTAATTTTATAATCATGGTCTAAACTAATATTAGTTAATTCTCCTATTTTAGTTTTAAAAATAATATCTTTTTTTAATGGAATAATTTCTTTCATATATTCTCCTTTCAGTTAAATATATGAGGCTTTAATATTTTTAGAACAAAAGAAAAAGGAACATCAGTTCCTTCTAAAATAAGTCATTATATATTTCTATATAGTTTTCTATATACTTAAATTCTATTCCTTCTTTTAAGTTTTTGTCTAAAAATTCTATGTCTCTTTGATTACTTTTTGGAATATATAGAGTTGTAATTTTATTCTTTTTACATGCCATTACTTTTTCTTTTATTCCACCTACTTTTAATATATCACCTTTTAGAGTTATTTCACCTGTCATAGATATACTACTTGTAATAACTTTTGATTTAATTAAAGATAATATAGCAGTTGTTATTGCAATTCCTGCGGATGGACCATCTTTTGATACTCCACCTTCAGTAAAGTGAATATGAATATCTTTTTCTGAAAAAAATGATTCATTTATTTTAAATTTTTTAGCATTACTTTTTATATAACTTATTGATACTTCGATACTTTCTTTGGTTACATCTCCAAGTGAGCCTGTGAATGTGTATTTTCCTGTTCCCTTAAAATCACTACATTCTATATCTAGAGTTGTTCCTCCAAAAGTTGTACATGCCACTATTCTTACTACTCCTTCAGTAGTTATTTCTTTGTAATCACTACTTAAATATAGTTCTTGATCTAAATATTTTATTAAATCATCATCATGTATTCTAACACTTACTATTTTTCTACTTGATTTTATATGTTCTGTAATAACTTTTCTTATTATTTTATTAATACATCTTTCTAACTCTCTAACGCCAGATTCACTTGTGTAATTTAAAATTATTTTTCTTATTGTTTCTGTTTCAAATTTTATGACATTATTTTTTAACCCATGTTTTTTTAGAATAGATGGTATTAAATAGTTTTCTGCTATATATAATTTTTCTTCTTCAGTATAACCGGTTAAACTTATTATTTCTAATCTATCTAATAAGGCTACTGGAATACTTGATATATCATTTGCTGTTAATATAAATAATACTTTACTTAAGTCTATTTCTTCATCTACATAGTTATCTGTAAATCTTTTATTTTGACTTACATCTAAAATATCAAGTAATGTAGATGCTGGGTCTCCCTTGTAATCTTTTTTTAACTTATCTACTTCATCTAATAGAAACACTGGATTTTTACTTCCACATTTTATTAATGAAGTTACAATTTTTCCTGGATTAGATCCTATATATGCACGTCTGTGTCCATTCAATTCTGCTGAATCACTCATTCCTCCTAGAGATATTTTTACAAAATTTCTATTTAATGCATGAGAAATTGATTCAGCAAATGTTGTTTTTCCTACTCCAGGAGGACCAACTAGGCATAATATTGGACTATTTATATCTGGAGAAATACTTTTAACTGCGATATATTCTATTATTCTATTTTTAGCGTTTGAAAGTCCATAGTGAGAATTATTTAATTTTTTTTCAATTTTTAATAAATCTTTTTCATCTTTGGTTTCATAATACCATGGTATTTGTAATAAATATTCGATATAGTTTCTTATTATACCTGCATCTGGACTCATTTCACTAGAAGCATTATATCTTTCTATTTCACTTATTAATTTATTTTTTATTCTATCTGGATATTCTCCATATTTAACTTTATCTCTATAGTTTATTATGTCTTCTTCTTTGGTATTAGATTCACCTAATTCATTTTTTATTACTTTTAATTTTTCTTTTAATATAAATTCTTTTTGAGTATCATCTAATCCTTTTTTAATTTCTGTTTCTATATGTCCTTCTAAATCTATTACTGCACTTTCTATAGCTAATTCTTTTATTAAAGTTTTACTTCTACTTATTGGACTACTATCAAGCATTAGTGATAATTTTTTATCAAAAGATAATTGTAAGAATGCACCTATTATATCAGTTAGTTTATCGAGTGATATATTTCCTTTTACCATAGACATAATTGAGTTAGTTATGAATGGATTTTTGCTAACATAATTTTCTAATTCATTTATTAATTTTCTATGATATGCAGTTTCTTCTATTTCTGCATCATGTATGTCTATATTTGTTATAATACTATCTAAAATATCTTCTTCATTTGTATAATTTACATAACTTATTACTTTTACTCTATAAAGACCAGAAATAATTATTCTTTTATTTCCATTTGGTAATTCAATAACATTTTTAATTTTGCCAACTACTCCGATTCTGGGTAAATCTGAAATATCTGGTTTTTCTTCAAGTGAATTTAGAGGACATACAACTAATACTTCATTATCATGATAAATTGAGGAAATTTCAGTGACTTTTTTACTTACTTCACTTTTTATTTCAACTCTAACTTCTTGATGAGGTAGTAAGACTAGGTTCTTTAACAAGATAACTGGTAAATTGCTTTTAATCATTTGTATGCCTGCCTCCTCGTCTTATGGGTATTTATTATAAGAGTAAAAATTAAAAATGTAAACACTTAAAATAAAATTTTCACATAAAAATTTTTGTACAAAAAAATGGTTATTTTTTTAACCATTTTCTTCCTTTATAATTTCTTTTTTTGTTATTTTTATTACTGGTAATACTTGACAAGAAGTAGTTTTATTTTCTCCATATAATTTAGATTTACTACTATCTATTTTTGAGAAAGCATAACCTTTATTTGTATTATATTCTGTCATTGTCCAATAGCAAGTACTTGAAGAATTATATAAAAATTTAAAATTTTCATTAATAAATTCAAAATGTCCATCTAGTGAAACCGCATTATTCAATGCTTGATTTATTAATTCTGATGAATTCATTTTACCAATTATTATATTAGATAATGAAGAACTAACTATATTTGATGATTCTATATCTCGTGAGATAATTTTTAATATGTCTCCTGCTGTTAATGCTCTATATTCTACATTCCAATTTGAAGCAATACTATTTAATGTATTATTATAATTGTCGTAAGTTGATTCTGTGAAATTTGTTAATATATTTGGTATTACTGTAATTGTTTCATCACCTATTTTATTGTTTTCATCAATTACTGTTGTACTTATACATGTATCACTAACTTTAGAACAAAAATCATCTTCTACTACATCATATAATATTGTCTTACCATATGCGTAATCTCTTGAACTTGATGTATCACTATCAACATATTGTTCAGCACTTACTTTTATTACAACTTGTATTGGTGACTCAATAGCATAGTTTGAATTAGCAGTTTGTTTATTTTTTTCTGATTGAGAGAATTCATATGCTTTTGTTCCCCATTCACTATCAGCATTATCATTTCCACCATCTAATGGCCAGGATGCACTTACTTTAAATGTTGCAGTTCCACCATTTGAATCAACAACATAATCACTCAAACTTATATTTATATGAAATGGATAATCATGAGATAATGATGTTTCTAAATCTTCTGATGCAATACTTTTATCATTTTCAGTATCATATTTAGTATCAAGTATTCTTGCTGATAAAATTTCATATTTTACTTGTGCAACTGAATCTCCAAAATTTTCAATATTTATCTTTTCAGTTATTGTATCCATTCCTGGATAAATTGTTGGAATTGAAATAACAATATCATTCGCAACAGCTTCACCATTCTTACTTAATTCTATATACCATGCTTTTACACCAATTTCAGTATCTAAGGAAGATAAACCACTATATGCAAACCATGCGAGTGTCGTAAATATTAAAGACACAACAATGAAAATTAATGAAACTAAATTAAGTTTTATATATAATTTATGTCTTTTTTTCATTTTTGTGCCTCCTTTTCTATTTTCTTTTTGAGTTAATTTCTTCTTCCTTTTTTTCTAGTAATGTTGCAAGTATTTCATATCCAATAATTATTATTATTGGAATAACTATTATTAATCCAAATCCAGTACTTGTACTTACAAATTTATATAACCATGATAATAAAATTGTTTTATAAATTACTTTGCCATATACTTGGCTTTCTTCAACTACTGGATCTTCTACAAGATTTGCTATACCTTTTGTGTAGAATAATAATTTACCATTTTCATCTGTTTCTATTTTAACTATTTGGTGTGTTATAACTTTTCCTTTGAAATTTGACTTTGTTCCTAAATAACTAATATTATCTCCAACTTTTAACTTACTTGGATCTACATCTTTTGATATTAAAACATCGCCAATATTGTATTTTGGTTGCATAGAACCAGTAGCTACTGCAAAGATTCTATAGTTAAATAATGATAATTTATTATTGCTGAATCTTTGTAAAAAAACGACTAATATAAATGCCAGTAATGTTATAATTATACAAGCTTTAATAACTTTAAGTATAATTTTTAATACTTTATTATTTTTTATTTTTTTCATTATTTACTCCTATAAATTTTGAACCTTTGCTAAGTATTCATTCATTTCTTTTTCGAATTTTTTCTTTATATCACTACTTCCTAGTGCTATTTTACTTTTATCATTATTTATTTCTATATTTACCATTTGTAATAGTTTTTCTTCTGATACTTTTATTCCATTATATAGTAATATTTCCATTGATTTTTTTACTTGTTCACTAATCATTAGTACAGCATATTGAGTAAGTTTATCTCTTTGATTCTTTCTTGTATTTGAAATTGAATCTAATACATAATAATCCATTAAAAATGATTCATCTAATATATTTCTTAAGAATTGATTACCATTTGTATCATATAGTTTATTTTTATTTGATTCATTATCTAAATAATTCATTAAGAAATTCCATAACTTTGTTGCTTCTTTAAAGTTAGGATTTTTTAATATTAAATTAGTCTTTTTGATTGGAGCTGTTACAAATGGGACATGTGCTTTTTTTAGTGATTCCATCATTTCACATCTTTGCCATAATGTTATATATTCTTTTAATAATTTTAATCTTTTTTTGATATTACTAACTTGTGCTTCGAAGTCACTATTTTTTGCTCCTTTATCAATTTCAACAGCACTGATTCTTAAACATATTTTAATTTTATCTTTTCCATTGTTTGTATTAGATGTATATTCTAATTGTTTTTGATCTTTTGATTCTAATTTTTTTAGTTTTTCTTCCATTAAAATTATAAATCGTAAAGCCTCATGAACCAGTGTGTAAATAAATCTATTTTCGTATGTATTGTATGTTTCTTCACGAAGTAAGACAAGTATTTTTGATGGTTTAATGTCCTTATCACTAACTACATTTTCAATATAATTACTATGCTTTGCTAAGTCTTTAACACTTTCTACTCCAATTTTTTTTGCTTTTTCAATAGGTTGTGTTTCTGTTTCAGTAATTAATGCTACTTTTGGAGCTCTAATATATGTATCTAAATATGGAAATGTTTCTTCCATTATTTCTAACCATTTTGTAGAACTTAATGTATTATCTAAGTCAGCAAGATAATGCATATTTGATTCTGTATTTTTTAGAAAAAGATTGCATTGTTTTTTTATTTCTTTGTCAATTTCTATACTTGTCTTTGCCATTTAATTCACTCCTAAACTGATTTCTTTAATCTTTCTAAAAATTCAATACATTCTTTCATTTTGCCTTTTCCAGTTGATGCATCAAGATATTTAATAAATCCATCTATTTCATCTCTTATTTGAGCAATATTTAATTGATCAAATTTTCTTAATACTTTTTGTGCTAGAAAATAATCAATTGCTTCTACTTCATCTCCACCACTGGCAACATAAACTGCTGTAAAATCTCTTAATTGTTTCATGATACGATTACCAAATGCAACTCTAAAATGAGCAATAACATAATTATCAATTTCTTCAACCATTTTAATTGATTTTTGTGATAGTTTATGGTCTTCAAATGCTTGTTTAAATAAGCTTTCTAAATAACTTGAATTTATAGCAACTGCTTCTTGTTCTCTACATTCAAATGGGTCTATCTTTTTATTTATATCAATAGGCATTGCTCTATCATATACTTTATCTGTTACCATGAATGTTGAGTCATCGTTGTTAATTGTTCCAATATACCACAAGTTTCCAGGTAAATGAAGTTTTCCTTTATCAAGTCTTTTTGGATCATCTGGCCATATTGTAGAAACTAGTTCAATTTGCCATTCACTTCTTTGAGGTAATTCTAATATAGATAGCATTTCTGCAAAATAATATTCAACTCTGGCTATATTCATTTCATCTAGTATTATTGTATGAACATTGTCATCATATCCTGCTAGGTATAACTCTTCTAAAACATTTGATTCATTAAACTTTTTAGTAAATTCATTAAAATATCCAAGCAATTCAGTTTTATCTCTCCATGATGGTTGAACTGATGCTACACATGAGTCATTTTTAACAAATTTACCCCAAGCATATGCTAAAGATGTTTTACCTGTACCAGAAATACCTTGTAAGATAATTAATTTACCGCAAGCAAGGCCTCCAACAAAAGCTCTTAGCAAATGTGCTTCATAATATAAATGAAGTTGACTTGCAGCAAAACATCTAAAGTTATCTATCAATTCTTCTAAAGAGAAGTTGTTATTATAATTTTTAATTTTATAATTCTTATATTCTTGATCAATTCTAACAAGTTTTGGAAAACGAACATTTCCGGCTTCATCAAGATCTTCTGTATTTTGTTCTTCATCAGTAGAATTATCAGCATTTTTATTTTCTTCTTTTTGTTCTTCTGTAGTTTCATCTTCAGGACTTAGGCCTAATTGAGAAACCTTCATTGCCATTAATTCATCTTTTTCTTTCATCAATTGCTTAACTTTATCATTTAGTTCACCAATTTCGTCTAATAATTCATCTTGATTTAATTTTTCTTTTCTAAGTCTAAATATTTTTCTAATACCCATAAATATAAGTACTAAAATTGCTCCAACTAGGAGAACAAAAAATGCAACTCCTAATCCTACAAATACCCATTCTATTCCACTAAAACTTCCTTTATAATTACTTATTATTTGTTTATAATCCCCATAATTAAACATTTGCATAAAGCCATTTATAAAGCCTTTTACAATTTTTTCTACTCCGTCAAAGAATATTGATATAAATTCGTAAAAAAATCGTAAGAATGTATTCATAATTATTCGCCTCCAAAATCACCCAATTTTTTTATATTTTCTTTTACAACTTTTTCTAAAAGTTCATCAGGTACTTCTCCAATTATATTTGATATATTTTTGATATCTTTACTTACAAATATATAATCTGCTAGATACAAAGCACCTATATTTTTTTCATTAATTTTACTTTCTTCATTTAATACAACTGCAAAATTATATCCTTGTTTTTTAAGATTTGTTGTCATCTTTTTATTTGAAATTAACGTATTTGCATCTAATAATATATAGATATGGTTTTTAGCGTATTCATCTTCAATTAATTTTAATAATCCAGCCATTTTCTTTTCTTTTTCATATAATCCATTTGGCATATAAACTACATATCTTTTATTATAGTCATAATTCATTATATCTTTTGCAATTCTACTTGATAGTAATGTTATAAGAACTACTACTTTATCTTCTGATACAATTCCTTCATTATATGTTTTATCAACGATATAATCGCTATATACACTACTAAATGATATATTATGATTTAATACAGCAGAATATAAATCTTTATTATTTGATATTTTATTAAATGTTATTTCAAATGTATCTGTTTCAAGTTTTTTATAGCTTTCTTCCATTTCTTCTATGCATTTATTTTGTATTTCAATAATTCTATAAACCAAATAATTAATATATTCTATATCCCAATTACTATATTTTCTTAATGTTTTTTGATAAAAAGTTATTCTATTTTCTTCATCTTTATTATATTTATCAAGATTTGAATATAAAAGCATTAAATCTTCATATGTTTTAATAATTAATTTTTGTTTTTCATCTCTAATGTTCTTCTTTGTTAGCTTTTCACTTAAAGCACTGATTGATTCTTTTATATCACCTGTACTATTTGAATTCTCTGCTAAATAATATTTACTAGTAATATATGCATCTATAAAGTCAGTTCTAAAACTTGATTTAATTACATATGATTTTTGACCTTCTAATATAACATCAATTATTTGATTTATTTCTTGCTTTTTTACTTTAATTGCTTTTTCAATTATTGTTTTAGCTTTTGTATTATAAGTTTTAATTTTTAAATCATTTGAATTTATAGATTCATCCTTTTCGCTTTTTTCGTTTTTACCCATATTTTTATCAAGTTTTTTAACTACTTTTTCTGCTTCTAGAGTTACTGTATAGACATTATTATCTTTATTTTCCTTTTTTTCTTTTTTAATTATTTTTTTAATTTTTTTATCTATATCACTTGTATCTGCTTTAATTATTCTAAACATAGATGTTTTACTTAATTCTTCTTCTATTTGTTCAGGAGTTTTTTGAGGTTCAATTATTTCTTCCTCTTCTGTTGCAATCTCTTCTTCTACTTTTGATGTTTCTTTTGGCTCATGTCCTTCTTTTCTAACACTAACAACTCTAAACATAGATGTTTTACTTAATTCTTCTTCTTTTTTAGGTTCTTCTTGGATATCTTCTTCATCAAGTATTTCTTGTTTGATAATTTCTTCTTTGTTAGGTATTTCTTTCTTAGGTTCATCAAATTTATCTAAATCACTAAATTCATCTTTCTTTATATTTTTAAAGAAATTAATTATCTTATTTACTATAATTCTTATTTGTTTTTTCTTCTTCATACTTTCCACATCATTCTTAAAAGTTAAATTAAATAATAATAAAGTTATTATTAAAGCAATTATTACAGCTGGATTAAATATTGTTTTTCGTAATATTCCAAATCCACTAAGAACTTTCACTACCTTTCCAATTATTTGACTTTGATCTATTGGATCATCTTTTGAATTATTAGCATCTCCCTTGGTAATATAGGTTCCATTATATATTTCAATTACTCTGTGTGTTACATTGTTTCCATCTTGCTTAAATGTAATAACATCATTAATATCTACATCCTTTGTGAGTTTTACTACTACCCAATCACCAGCATTAATATAACTTTTCATGCTTCCCGTTTGAACTTCAAACATTGTATATCCAAAGAAATTAAAATCATTTTTTAAAATTTTAACTTGAAATCCTTTATATATAAATATTAGCAATATGATTGCAAATATTCCAATTAGTATATTTAATGATACATTTGCTACTTTTTCAACAACTTTATTCATTTTTTTCATACTTTTACCCTACTATCTTTTTACTTTATTAATTCTACCATATTAACAAAATTCATGCAATAATAATAGAAAAATTTATATTAAAACTAGACTTTATTTTATTAAAAGTCTAGTTCATTTTATTCAGTAAAATTCTTAGTAAAATTAAGCGTTTTATAATTAAAAATAACAATAAAAATAGACAAAATAAGAGTAATTATTATAT
>CAZBAZ010000028.1:0-15205 GCA_964490375.1 uncultured Clostridium sp. | reverse complement strand
TTTTGAGTGTAAACCACCTCTCTTAAATAATTCCAGTTTCATTTTAGAATAAAGATTTTAATTAAATAGACAAAAATTGCTTGACATTAACCCAATCGGTATGATAATATTAATACGCTTGATTGTTATCAAGTGCCTACCTATTGGGGAATTAGCTCAGTTGGCTAGAGCATCTGCCTTGCACGCAGGGGGTCGCGGGTTCAAGTCCCACATTCTCCACCAATTAGGTTGATGAAGTCCATTATATGGACTTTTTTTCTTGCTCAAATTATGATAATATTATAATTGGTGGGAGAATGAAAAAAGAAGAAATAAAAAAATATTTAGAAGCATGTGGATTAAGCAAAATAAATATAGAAACTATACTATCGAATGATGAATATATAAAATTGTTAGAATGTAATATAAATAAATATAAAGAAACAATAAATACTATAAATTCAAATATAGATCCATTTAAATCTTTTGCTGATATGAATGAATATCCAATACCAAAAAAGAAGAAAACAAATAAAAAAACTTCAAAGAAAAAAGTAGTTAAAAAGAAATAAAAATTGTATAATAAATATATAAATAAAATAGAAGAGGTATAATTATGGCACAAGTAAGAACAAAAAAAGATATAGTTAAGATGTTATTGAAAAACAAAGAATTAGAAAATGAAGATGAAGAACAATTAATGGAAATATTATTTAATGAGCCAATAGCAATAGATGTTGATAGACTTGTTTCAGAAAATGAGACTATTGGAGATAAAATTGCAGATAAAGTAACAGAAATATGTGGTAGTTGGGGATTTATTATTTCTTTTATAGTTATATTAGCTTTATGGATGGGAATAAATGTTCTATTAGTTGCAAAACATGGAGATTCATTTGACCCATATCCATTTATACTATTAAATTTAGTATTATCATGTGTAGCTGCGCTTCAAGCACCAGTAATCATGATGAGTCAAAATAGAGCAGCTAAAAAAGATTCTTTAAGAGGAAAAAATGATTATAAAACAGATTTAAAAAGTGAGCTAATTTTGGAAGAATTACATGATCAAATGAGAAAAATTTCTTCAACTCAAAATAAGATATTAAAAATGTTAGAACCAAAAGAAGAAGATAAGGAATAAATATGATAGATGTATACAAAAAATATTGGAAAAATTATTCAAATTTTGATGGAAGAACATCTAGAAGAGATTATTGGATAATATTTTTATGGAATACAGTTCTTTCATTTTGCTTAGGATTTATGGATTTAGTTATTAATAGTTCGGGAAATACATCAGAGCCATCATTTGGATTATTATTTGGCATATTTATAATTATAAATTTAATACCATCATTTTCAATTTTAGTAAGAAGATTACATGACATTAATAAGTCAGGATTATATTATTTTGTAGTATTTATTCTACCAGTTGGTCCATTTATTTTATTATATTATTTAACTCGAGATACAAATAACAATAACAATAATTATCCATACGAAAAATAACTTTCATTTTTGAAAGTTATTTTATGGTATATTTCTATTTTTCTTTAAACTTTTTTCTTAAAGTTAATGATTTTTGATTATTTAATTTATTTTGAATATTAAGTGACTTTTCTTTTATATTTTCTCTTGATTTAACAATAAAATTAAAAACATCATTAGGATTAATGTTTTTATTAATAGAAGTCACAACTATAAATATAATTTTATCAGCATTATTTTCTATTTGTTGATAATATTTAATTTCATTTGAACTCATACGTATAATATTTTCTTCTTTAGTAATCTTATCCAAATTTTTACCTTTTCTAGACATATAAATATTAAAACCAGGTAATAAAGATTGAAGAGCGTTTTTAGCAATTAATAATTTAGATTTTTTATTATTAAATAAGCATTCTTTAAGTTCTTTATTATTTTTAATGATATTTTCATAATCAAATTTATATCCATTATCACCTAGTAATAAGAAATATTCATAAACTCCTTTAACATTCAATACAACTGTTAAAATAGTACTAGCTGTTAATAATTTTTTCTTCTTCATGTATTCCTCCTGAATAAGTAAGAATATGATAGCATTAATTTAAACAAAATTAAATATTTTTTAAATTTATATGATATAATTTATATATGCAATAGTGTATAGAGATAGGAGGAAAAAATGATTTATACAAAAGAAGTAGAAGAAATGTGTAAAGTTGCTAAAGGTGCGAATCATGGATGCGCTCCAATCCCAGAAGAAGGCAAGTGGGTTCAAGCAAAAGAAATTAAAGATATTTCAGGTCTTACACATGGTATCGGATGGTGTGCACCACAACAAGGGGCATGCAAACTTACACTAAACATTAAGGAAGGAATAATACAAGAAGCACTAGTTGAGACAATTGGATGTTCAGGTATGACACATAGTGCAGCAATGGCTGGAGAAATATTAGTTGGAAAAACTATTTTAGAAGCACTAAACACAGATTTAGTATGTGATGCGATTAATACTGCCATGAGAGAATTATTCCTACAAATAGTATATGGTCGTAGTCAATCAGCATTCTCTGAAGGAGGACTAGCAATTGGTGCAGGATTAGAAGATTTAGGAAAAGGTACAAGAAGCCAAGTTGGAACAATTTATTCAACACTATCTAAAGGTCCAAGATATTTAGATTTAGCAGAAGGATATATTGTTGAAATAGGATTAGATAAAAATGATGAAATCATTGGATATAAATATGTTAACTTAGGAAAAATGATGGAAAATATCAAAAAAGGAATTGAACCTATGGAAGCAATAGAAAAAGCTAGTGGTACTTATGGAAGATTCGATGAAGCTGTAAAGAAAATCGATCCAAGAAAGGAGTAATATAATGGCATTATTTGAAAGTTATGAAAGAAGAATTCCACAAATTCAAAAAGTTATGGATAAATATGGCATAAAAGATTTTGAGGAAGCAAGAAACTTATGTAAAGAAAAAGGTTTTGATCCATATGAAATAGTAAAAGGAATTCAACCAATTTGTTTTGAAAATGCTTGTTGGGCATATACATTAGGTTCAGCAATTGCTATTAAGAGTGGAAGAACTAAAGCTAGTGAAGCAGCTAAAGCTATTGGAGAAGGATTACAAGCATTTTGTATTCCAGGAAGTGTAGCAGATGATAGAAAAGTAGGACTAGGACATGGAAATTTAGCATCAATGTTACTAAGTGAAGATACAAAATGTTTTGCATTTTTAGCAGGACATGAATCTTTTGCCGCCGCAGAAGGAGCAATTGGTATTGCAAAGAGTGCTAATAAAGTAAGAAAAGAACCATTAAAAGTTATATTAAATGGTTTAGGAAAAGATGCTGCTCAAATAATATCAAGAATAAATGGATTTACTTATGTTAAAACTGAATTTGATTTCTTTACTGGAAAAGTAAAAGTTGTTGAAGAAATTAAATACTCAGATGGTGAAAGAAGCAAAGTACGTTGTTATGGCGCAAATGATGTAAGAGAAGGTGTAGCTATAATGCACTTAGAAGGAGTAGATGTTTCTATTACTGGAAATTCTACAAATCCAACACGTTTTCAACATCCAGTTGCTGGAACTTATAAAAAAGAATGCATTGAGATGGGTAAAAAGTATTTCTCAGTTGCATCAGGTGGTGGAACAGGAAGAACATTACATCCAGATAATATGGCAGCAGGCCCTGCTTCATATGGCATGACAGATACTATGGGTAGAATGCATAGTGATGCACAATTTGCAGGTTCAAGTTCGGTACCAGCTCACGTAGAAATGATGGGATTAATCGGTATGGGTAATAACCCAATGGTTGGTGCTACAGTATCAGTTGCAGTAGCAGTAGAAGAAGCATTTAAATAAAAAATAAGCACTTTCAAAAGTGCTTTTTGTATGGTATTATATCTATATAGAGGATGATGAAAATGAAAGAAATAAAAAAAGAAGAAAAAGAATCTAAACACATATTTTTATTTTTTATTAAAATGTTTTTAATATTTATAATAATAGACTTAATTTCAATATTATTTGTGAATATATGTGTAAATGGAGTTAATAATTTTAAATATGGAGGAGAATTATTATCAGAAATATTTTATGCAATAATAATGCTAGTTGTTATGCTTTTATTTAAAAATTCTTACGTATTTACAACTGATAAAACAAAGTTTATAAAATCATTAAAATATTGTATTCCTATGTTAATAATAACAGCCTTAATATTTTTAGGAAATTTAAATGAATTACATAATGCAACAATTGGAAACCTTATTAATGCATTACTTTTATGTGCATTTGTAGGTATTGCAGAAGAATTTATGTGTAGAGGTTGGGTTCAAAATGAGTTTATTGAAAGATATGGATATGATAAAAAACATATAATTTTATCAATAGTATTATCTTCTTGCATTTTTGGAATAATTCATTTAACAAATATAGTTAGTCAAGATATTTTCACAACACTAATTCAAGTATTACAAGCTGCCTCAATAGGATTCATGTTTGGAAGTATCTATTATAAAACAAAAAATATATGGACAGTTGCTTTTCTACATGGAATATATGATTTTTCAATATTCTTAGGAGAAGTAAATTTAATAAAAGATTGCACAAATACATTACCAAATTTACCTACAAGTATAGTTACACTAATTAGTTCATTAATATTGATTACATATTTTATATTGTCTGGAGTATTAGTATTAATGCAAACAGACTTAAAAGAAAAATCTAAAAAAGTAAAAGATACTAGTGCAGTAGTACTAGCATTAATAATTACATTCTCATGTATCTTTATCCCATTTGATAAATTAATTAAGGGTTATAAAGACACTGAAGTTTGCTATGAATACATAAGCACAGAAATGTTAAAAGATTTCACAGTACATTATCCATATCAAAAAAAATATAAAATAAATTATAAAATAGACGAAGAACAATATAATACAATTGGAGAAGAACCAATTAAAGTATATGACACTATTAATTTTGACTTTGAACTTTATAGAGAAAACAAAAAACTATATATAAAAAATGTTAATACAGGCTATAAAATAGAATTAGAATATGAAAACGTATATAATTATGACTACGAAGTAATAGAAGAAGAAAATGAATATTTAATTTTGATTCATAGTAATGATGGAAATACTTCAAAAATATATTATAGCAATTATATGACTAAAGAAAATATGGATAATACTGATGAATATTTAAATAAACTTAAAAATTCATTTACAGAAATAGTATTACCATCATTAAGTGGATTTGGATATTTAACAACAGAAGAATCAAATTACAAATATCCAGTATTTGCAGACTCAACAAATGATTACTTTATAATTAAAGAAGATGGTCTTGTTTATTTAATGAAATAAATCATGATTATGAGGTGTTTATGCAAGAATCAAAATTTAATGTAGTTGACATTGTACTAGAATTAATTGATGAAGGTAAAAGTTTAGATGAAATTATAGCTATTACTAATTTAGATAGACATTATTTAAAATCACTTCTCATTAAAATTAAAAGTAGTATAGTAAGAGAATTAGATGATCAAAGATTCCCATATATTAAAACTATAAATGAAACACTAAAAAAGAAAACAAATAAAAAACTAATAAAAAATTATAGTGAAGATAAAAAGAAAATAGTTTTATATTTATTATCTAAAAATAGAACATTCAAAGATTTAACAATAATATTAAATTTAACACCAAGTAAATGTTATGCATTATTAAAATCTATTTATTATGATATATATATGTATAATATAGAAGAAGAAAAAAAGTATATTTCACTCATAAAAAAATGTTTAAATCAAGCATCTATACATATAAAACATGAAAAAAATTCACGAGAAAAAAATATGGTAATAGATTCATTAGATGAATATGCTGCATTTACAAATCATAAAGAAGAATTGTTTATATCAAATACTAAAATTCAACAAGTGTATGAATTAGAAAGTAATCATCCTAAATTTATAGTAATTTCAGATACTCATTTTGGAAGTATATTTGAATCAATAGAATATTTAGAAATAGTATATGATTATGCAATTAAAAATGGTATAAAATATATATTTCATTGTGGTGATTTAATTGAAGGTGAAGAATATTATGAATCTGAAAGAATTAAATGGAAATATAGAAATATCTATTTACAAATAGAACACATATTAAATGATTATTGTTATGATGAAAGTATTAAAAATATTATTCTTTTAGGTAATCATGATGTTAAATCATTAAAAGTAAGAGGAATAGATTTAAATGATGTTTTAAAAGAAAGAAACGATTTTATATCATTAGGATATAGAAATGGCTATATTAAAGTAAAAAATGATTATATAGCCTTAAAACATGATATAGAAAGAATGTTAAATCCTAATTACCCATTAGCTACATCATTAAGCTTTTCAGGACATACACATCAATATAGATGCAAATTTGATGATAAAAATGTAAGATTTATTGTACCAACACTATCAAATATGAAATCAGAAAAAGAAATAATAAATATTGGCTTCCTTGTAGGAGAATTAGACTTATCAAATAAAATAGATGGAATAAAAATAGATTATATAGATTTAACAAATAAAAATAGAATATATACTTTTGAAAGAAAAAACTATAGTTAAAAAAATCTCATTAATTTGAGATTTTTTCTTCATTATTAACATCTAATATCATTGGAATAATAATAGGTCTTCTACCAGTTAACTCTATAACATAAGAATTAATTTCTAATATAATTCTATTTTTTAAATCAGTTAAAGTAAAATTATCTTTTTCAAGTTCATTTAAAGTCACTATATTAGTTTTATTTTGAATTTGTTTAATTAAATTTTGATTATCATTAACAACTACAAATCCACGAGTAGTTATATTAGGTTCAATTAACATTTTTTTATTTTTTAAATCTATATTTAGTATAACAATTAATACCCCATCAGTAGACATAATTTTTCTATCTTTAATTATAGATACTCCAACATCACCAATTCTACTTCCATCTACATATATATCATTTATAGGTATACTTCCTTTTCTATATACTTTACCATTCTTTATAGCAAGTATATCACCATTTTTATTAATAAATGTATTTTCTTTTGGTACACCACATAGTGTAGCTAAATTAGCATGAGATGAAAGCATTCTATATTCACCATGCATAGGTGCAAAATAAGCTGGTCTAACAAGTCTTAATAATAGTTTTAATTCTTCTTGTCTAGCATGCCCACTTGTATGAACATTAGATTCACTGGCATTAGTATATACTTTAGCTCCTTTTAAATATAATTTGTTTATAATTCTATTAATAGACATAGCATTTCCAGGAATAGGTGAACTAGAGAATATAACTGTATCACTTGGCATTAAAGTAATATTTCTATCATTGCCATTAGCAATTCTAGATAAAGCAGCTAAAGGTTCTCCTTGAGATCCAGTACATAATAAACATACTTTAGAAGGTTCCATCTTGTTAGCTTCTTCACTACTAATAAACATATCTTTATCTTTAATATATCCAAATTCAGTAGCTATTTCCACACTATTATTCATACTTCTTCCAAAAACAACAATTTTTCTATTATTTTCTTTACAAGTTTGAACTATATGAGTAATTCTATATATATTACTAGCAAATGTAGCTAAAATAATTCTAGAATTAGTATTCTCAGCAAATATTTCACCTAAAGCCTCATCAACAACAGATTCACTATTAGAAAATCCAGGTAACAAAGCATTAGTAGAATCACTCATTAATAAAGTAACACCTCTATTACCAATATCAGCAATCTTACCCATATTAGCAACTGGACCAATTGGAGTAAAATCAAATTTAAAATCTCCTGTTTCAACAATAGTACCATTCACTGTATGTATAGCCATTCCAAATGAATCTGGAATAGAGTGGGTAGTAGTAAAGAATTCTATATTAAAGTTTTTAGTTTTAATATTTAATTCTTCATTAACAGTTACCACATTAGGACATGGTATATTCTTTTCAGATAATTTTTTCTTAATTAATTTTTCAGCAACTCTAGGAGCAAAAATAGTTGGTATAGATATATTTTGCAATAAAAATGGTATACCACCAATATGATCTTCATGTCCATGAGTAATTATTAATCCTTTAATTTTATCTTGCATGCCTTTAAGGATAGTATAATCTGCTAAAACATAGTCAATTCCCATTAAATCATCTTCTGGAAACATAACTCCACAATCTATAATAAATAACTCATCTTCATGCATTACAACATACATATTTTTTCCAACTTCGCCTAAGCCACCTAAAGCACAGACTAAAGTCTCTTTGTCTTTACTATTCATAATATCATTCCCTTCGAAAAGTTAAATAACTGAAAATATTATATCAAAAAATATTGTGTTTGTCCATATTTCTAAATTAGGAAATTTTTTTTCTAAAGCACAGCAAAATAAATTCTAAATTATTATTGATTATTTATTAAATTTATGTAATTATTAATATAGGTGATTATATGAAAAAGAAGGTAAGAAAATATGTTGATTATTTATTAAAAGGTATCTATGCTGGATTTATGATAGGCATTGGATCAATAGCTTTTCTAAGTTTAGAAAATAAAGTATTAGGTTCATTTTTCTTTTCTATTGGATTATTAACTATTTGTATGTATGCTATGAATCTATATACAGGAAAAATAGGATATATTTTAATTAATAAAATTGAGTATCTATATGAATTATTACTTGGATTATTAGGCAATTTTATAGGAACATTTATAGTTGGCAAATTAATACTTTTAACAAGAGTATCAAATATAGGAGAAAAAGCATTATCTTTAGTTAATATAAAACTAAATGATAATTTATTAAGTATATTTATATTATCTATTTTTTGTGGAATGCTTATGTATATAGCAGTAAATAATTATAAAAAAGTTAATACAGAAATAGGAAAATATATTGGAATATTTATGTGTGTAATGACATTTATATTATGTGGATTTGAACACTGTATAGCAAATATGGCATATATAACTATAGCTAATGCTTGGTCTTGGAAAGCTTTACTTTATGTACTAATAATGGTACTTGGAAACTCATTTGGAGCAATCATAATCGCATATTTTTATAACTTATATTACAAAAATTAAAAAAATTTTAAAAAAAAGTAGTGTTTTGAAAACTTTTTGCGAATTATATTAGTAGAGGGAGGTTAATATAATGAAAAACAAAAAGTTTTTTTTATTTGCAATTTTTTGGATTTTTACATCAAAATTATCAGCAGAAACATTCATAATAGAATATAGTGAATGGTCAGAAAATTATCCAAAAGGAGTAGATGAATGGATAGTAGAAAGTGAGGAAAGGTATAAATGGACAGATGGAGAGGATATAACAGAAGAATATTATAATAACTACAAAGAAGGATATTATAAATTAGAAAATGATTATAAGACTTATTATAGATATATAACAAACGATACAGTTGTAGTAGATTCTCAAAATAATTTTGTTACTAATTTAGATTATTGTAAAAAAGAAAAATGCTACATAATTAAACTTGATAAATATAGAAATATTGAAGAAGAACCAGAAATTCCAGAAGAGCCTGAAACCCCAGAAGAACCTGAAGTTTCAGAAGAACCAGAAGTACCTGAGGCACCAGAAGAACCAGAAGTTTCAGAAGAACCAGAAGCACCTGAGACACCAGAAGAAGCAATAATCTATAATCCAAAAACTGCTGATAATATTTTATATTATGACATATTATTATTTTCATGCTTAATTTCTATAGTATTAGTAATATATAAACAAAAAATAATTCTAGTTTTGTCGAAACGATTTAAAAAAATTAAAAATAATTGTAATATTGAATCATGAATCAAGAAATATATATGAGAATAAAAGAACAAGAAAACTTGATTTATAATATTGCACATAGATATAGTCATGGATATAACTTAGAAGACCTATATCAATCTGGAGTAATTGGTGTTATAAAAGCTTACAAAAAATATGATAAGAGTTTCAATACTAAATTTTCCACATATGCTTACGATTACATTTTAGGAGAAATCGTAGATTTTATAAGAAAGGATAGAAATATAATAATTAGTGAAGAAAATTTTAGGATTTATAAAAAATATCAAAAAGTTAGAGAACTTTTAAACACCAAATATGAAAGAGAAGCAACATTTAGTGAAATATGTTCTTTTATGGAAATGAAAGAGGGTGATTTGTTAAAAATTATTCAAAGTGTTGCATTCACTAAAAGCTACGAACCTACAGATGATAATCAAACATTCTACGAAGAAGACTATGATACTAAGATATATGTAAAAGAAATGCTAGATTCATTAAATGATTTTGACAAATCACTTATTAGTTGTAGGTATTATCAAGGCTTAACTCAAAGTGAAACAGCAGATACTTTAGGAGTATCACAAGTAAAAGTTTCAAGACAAGAAAAACTTATTTTAAATAAAATAAGAAAAAATACCTTGTCATAACAAAAGCCACTAATTAATTAGTAGCTTTTTTCTTTTGAATTTTTGATAAGATATAATTTAATATAGCAAGTATAACACCGACTATTATAATAGAACTAATATCAATTGTAAGTTCTTTTTTGATTTCAGTTTCATCTAATATTCTAAAAGAATTAATTGTATTATTATAAACTTCATTATCATCTGTTATCTCTGATTCAGAAGAATATAAATAAGTTATAATATATTTTCCTGTTGTGAATACATTTCCTCTTTGATATGTATCTTTACCAGTTACTTCTTTAGTAGGCCAATATAAATCATATTGTAGTGAATAGTAGTCACTAATTTTATTTTTAAATATTTTGGATACACTAACATCAACATTATATTCTTCTAAAGCAGTATTAATATTTTCTTCTAAATATTTTTTTTGATTTAAAATATCATTTTCAGTATAATCTTTAATAGAATATTTATTATCATTATTATCAATAGTAACAACAATATAATCAGTATTATTAGTCCATTTATATATTCTATTATCACTATCATTAGTTTCTATCTCATATCCATTTGGAATATCAATCTTAAAGTATTCATTTTCAAAAGCATATATATTTGTAATACTAAAAAGCATCACAAAAAACACAAAAAATATTTTCTTCATAATTCGCCTCATAAAATATTATAACTGAAAAAGCATAAAAAATAAAATGAAATCATTTACTTTTAATAGAAATAACTATATAATTAAACTATATTTAGGAGTTTAATATGAAGAAAGTAGTAAGAATTTTTATATTTATATTCGTTATTTTAATAATATTTTCAGCTATAGTATATATAGATTATTTTTGCGTAAAAAATAAAAACATTGCTCCTAAAATAGCATTAAAATCAAAAATAAATTCAGAAACAACTGAATATAAAGCAATATTTTATAAAGTATGGTATTGCAATAGTAATAAGAAATATATGATTGGTAGTTATGATGATGATTCATCTATTTGTCCGGTTAAATATATTTATGATGAAAATGGTTATTATAATAATCCACAAGATATAAAAATATCAAAGAGAGATATTGAAGTAATGACTGATAATGGTTATTATACAAGTGAAATGATAGATGGATTTAAGACAGAAGAAGAAGTAGAGAATGCAGTATATGTAGCTTATAATTATGGAAAAACTCTATATAAAAATGTAACAGATAACAACAATAATAAATTAAAAAGTGCTGATGGATATAATTTAGTTGTATTTCCAGAATTTGAAAGTGATGATAATGATAAATATTCTTGGGTATATAATTTTGATGATGAAAGCAAATATTATTGTATTAAAACAGAAAATGGTAAAACATTTTATTCAAGCTATTTAGATAAACAATGTACTGCATTTGTTCAATTGACTTTAGATTCTAAATGGTGTAATTTATACAAAAAATCAACTATTGTTTATAATAAAGATAAGGTAAAAAACTTATGTGAGGAGTAGTAATACTCTTTTTTCTTGTTTAAACTATTCTTACGTGATATAATGTTTATGGTGAAAAAATATGAAACAAAGAGTAATAAGTGCAATAATTGCATTAATAATTGTAATACCATTAGTAATATTAGGCGGTTATCCATATTATATAGGAGTAGGACTTTTATCACTAATAGGCTTTATGGAAATGATTAAAGTAAGAAATAGGAAAAATATTATTCCTAATATAAATGTTGCAATATCATTAATTGGATATGTGTTACTTGTAGCATTTTCAGTAGTTAATAGTACATCTTTTATAATTGATTATAGATTACTTGTAATTGTATTTTTATTATGTTTTGTACCTTTAATAATTAATAATAAGGGAAAATATGATGTAGATGATGCATTCTTTTTAGTTGCAACTATCATATTTTTAGGCATTTCTTTTAGATACTTAATCATAGTAAGAAATTTAAATATTCATTATTTAATCTATATTTTATTAACAACAATTATGTCTGATACATTTGCTCATTTCTTTGGAACAAAGATTGGTAGAGTAAAACTATGCCCAAGTGTATCACCTAATAAAACAGTAGAAGGAATGATTGGCGGTACTATATTCGGTACATTTATTCCAGCAGTTTATTTTTTAACATTTATTAGTCAAAGCGCAAACATATTCTTAACTGTAGTAATGTCATTAACATTATCATTAATAGCTCAATTTGGCGATTTAGTATTTTCAGCAATTAAGAGGAAATATGGCGTTAAAGATTATGGAAATATTATGCCTGGACACGGCGGTGTATTAGACAGATTAGATAGTACAATATTTGCAATATTAGCATTTGCTTTCTTTGCATCATTCTTCTAGGAGGAAATTTAAATGAACTTTATTATTACAATACTAATATTATTTATAATGTTAGGATTAATTATATCAATCCATGAATTTGGACATTTTATTGCTGCAAAAAAAAGTGGAGTATATGTAGAAGAATTTAGCTTAGGAATGGGACCACTTATTAAGCAATTCAAACCGAAAAAAAGTGAAACAAAATATTCATTAAGAGCATTTCCAATTGGTGGATATGTTGCTATGGCTGAAAGAGAAATGAAAGGCTCTAAAATAAAAAAAGATAGAGTTTTAGAAAATAAAGGATTCCTAAAGAATTTATGGGTTATGGCTAATGGAATTATTTTTAATTGCTTTTTAGCAATATTATTATTCTTTATAAGTGGCCTTTTATATGGAAAACCAATTAGTGAAGTTAAAATAGGTGAAGTAGTTGAAGGAAAAGCAGCATACAATGCTGGCCTTGAAGCAGGAGATAAAATTTTAGAAATAAATGGAGTAGAAATTGAAACATGGGATGATTTTACTTTAGAAGCTTCTGCAAAAAAATTACAAAAAGAATATGTATTTAAAGTTGAAAAATCAGATGGAAAAGTCAAATCATATAAAGTAGTACCTGAAGTTGTTGAAGAAAATGGAGAAGAAGTTCGTGTATTTGGAATCAAATCTTCAGGAACTACATACAAAAAAGGATTTGGAAATGCAGTTAATTATGCATTTACTGGATTTTATGAAACGACTACGACCATTTTAAAGATACTAGGTTCATTATTTACAGGAGATGTTTCTATTAAAAATTTAAGTGGACCTGTAGGCATATATTCAGTTGTTGATCAAGTTAAATCACAAGGACTTCAAACCCTAATATATTTAACTGCTTATTTAAGCATAAATGTTGCTATTATTAACCTAGCACCCGTTCCAGTATTTGATGGTGGAAGAATATTAGTTTTACTAATAGAAAAAATTACTAAAAAACGTGCAAGTGAAGATTTAGAATTAAAATTAAATTATATAGGATTTGGAATAATGTTATTATTATTTGTATTTATTACATTTAATGATATAATAAGACTCGTGGTGAAATAGCATGAAGAATGAATATCTTGACAATAAAGTAGTTTTAAAATATTGTAAAGATTACTACAGAATAATAAATGAAGAATTTAATGAATTGGATTATATGAGTGATAAAATAATTGAAATATACCAATCATTTATATTTTCAATAAATATAAAAAGTAAAACTGATTTAAAGAAAATAAAAGATTTAAATGATGCTGTAGCAAGATATTTTGATGATAGAGAATTTAAAACAATTCTAACTAATTTTTTGGTGTCTTTAAAAATATCTAAAAAGGAAGAAGATGTTATTGGAGTAATAGCTAATGCTATTATCAATGAATTTAAAAAATATACTGAGGGATATACAAGAAATTTGTATATTCCAAAGTGGATTTAGAAGTGAGATGTTATGATAAATAAAAAAATATATTACGATATATATGGGGAGTTTTATAATGTAAACAAATATAGAGAATTGAAATCTATAGTTCATCATGGTAACAATAGATTAGATCATATAAATCGTGTTGCCAAACTTAGTTTTTTTGTCTCTAAAAAATTAGGATTAGATTATATTTCATGTACAAGAGGAGCAATGATGCATGACTTTTTTACAGTAGATGATATAAGTAAAAAAGATAAAAAATACAATGATTTTCTAAAAGAACATCCTAAAATGGCATTAGATAATTCAAGAGAATATTTTGATGTTAATGATGTAGAAAAAAATATAATTTTATCACATATGTATCCAATCACCAAAGAAAAACCTGCATATAAAGAGTCGAAAGTTGTATGCTTATGTGATAAAATAATAAGTGTGTATGAATTCTTTAGATATCAATTAAATTTATCTATGAATGTAACACTAATATTATTTGTTAATTTAATGAAATAAATAGTTTAATGCTATTTTAATTGTCCTCGTAGCTCAGTAGGATAGAGCAATCGCCTCCTAAGCGATAGGTCAGCAGTTCGATTCTGCTCGAGGACGCCATTAATGTTAACTTTCCCCTAAATTAGGGGATTTTTAATGCACTTTATTATTTCAAACACACTACAAATTATTTGAAATTTTAATCATATTATCTAGTTTGCTTTGATACATATGAGTATAAGTATTCATGTTGTTGATATATTACTATGACCTAGATATTTAGATACTAAAACCTTTGCTAATCAATAGTGATGTACATGAATGCCTAAAAATCGTGGAACTTTATTAGCATTTATAGTCTTTTTAATTTCAATAAAAAATAGGGTTTTGTATTTGAGACTGCTGAAAAAGTAATTGAAAATAAAACTGATATTTAGAACATATTTCTA